>DATMSC010000160.1:0-1623 GCA_035565595.1 Longimicrobiales bacterium
CCCTAGCCCTATGCCGTCCTCAGCGTGGCCGCCGGGTCCGCCTACGCAGGAAGTCCCGCATGACGTACTGCCCGAGCGTCATCGTCGTGGTGAAGTACGCGCGGCCGCGCGCCAGTTCGCAGACGCGCGCGACGAACTGGAGCAGCGCCGCGTCGCGCGCCAGCATGAAGGTGTTGATCACGATCCCGGACTTGCGGCACGCCGTGACCTCCCGGAACGTCTGACGCAGCACCCTTGGATCGAGCCCGACCGGGTTCTTGTAGACGTCGCCGTTGGGCAACGTGATCGCGGACGGCTTGCCATCCGTGATCATGACGATCTGGCGCATGTCCTTCTTCTGCGCGAGGAGCAGCCGCCGGGCGAGCTTCAGGCCATCGGCCGTGTTCGTGTGGAACGGCCCGACCTTTACGCGGGCCAGCTCTCCGAGCGGGATCTCGCTGGCCCGGTCACCGAAAGTGACGACGCGCAGCGTGTCGCCAGGATACTGCGTCCGGATCAGGTGCGACAGCGCGAGCGCGACCTTCTTCGCGGGTGTGAAACGATCCTCGCCGTAGAGGATCATCGAGTGCGAGATGTCGAGCAGCAGCACGGTAGCGCACGAGCTGCGGTACTCCGCCTGGTGGACCATCAGGTCGTCGTACTCCAGCTCGATCGGGACCGACGCGCCCTGTCGCCGGAGCGCGCGAGACAGCGTGGCCGGAATGTCCAGGTTCAGCGCGTCACCGAAGGCGTACGGCCGTGATGCCGCGTCCGCCTCCACACCGGTCGCCAGGTGCGGCGTGTCGTGGCTGCCGAAGCTGGACTTGCCCTCGGCGGATAGCAGGTGTCGCAGCGTGCGGTAGCCCAGAAAATCCAGGCCCTTCTGCGTGAGACTGAACTCGATGTCGCGCGCGGCCGCTTCCGCGTCATCGATCGAGCCGGCCGCGCTCTGGTGCCCGCCCGGCATGCGCGGCGGCTGGCTCAGCGACAGGTAGCCCTCGTCGATGAGCCGCTGAACCAGCTCATCGAGCAGTTCGGCGATCTGGGCCCGCACTTCCGGGTCGCCCTGGCCCTCGCCGCGGAGCTCACGTAGCATCTCCGGCGTGAGCTGACCGCTCTCGATCAGCGCGCGGAGCAGCGCCTCCTTGAGT
This sequence comes from Longimicrobiales bacterium, assembly GCA_035565595.1. GTDB lineage: Bacteria > Gemmatimonadota > Gemmatimonadetes > Longimicrobiales > RSA9 > DATMSC01. Next base: position 1,131 of record DATMSC010000160.1, read on the forward strand.
GAGTCCAGTGAATGGTCCGCGTCATCCTCACCGTCCCACGCCCACCACGGCTGCTCGTGCGGCTCTCCGCCGAATCCCGTGCGGAGCAGGAAATCGGCGAGGCGGTCCAGCAGGTCCTGGATGTTGAGGGCGTCGAGCAGCCCGCCCTTGTACTTGGTGTACGTGGTGAAGCGCATGCCGCAAGATAGATGGAAGGCCCTGGCGAGGCCAGCACGATGAACGCCATACCACGAAGTCAATGGCTCGTCGGCGGCGCCGTGATACGGGATCACCGACGCGAGTGCGATTGCCCGGGCGACGATCCGTCTTCCCGCGACAGCGGGTCCCCACTGGGCGCCGTTCGTGGCGCACGCGTCGTGACGGAGCGAGCATGCGTATGGGCCGGACTCGGTCCGTCCGGCGACGCGTGTCCAAGTCAGAGTGTCCCCGCCTTCGCGGGATGACAGCGGTGGGGGCGGGGTTGACGGGCGGTGCGATTACCGCGGTGACGAAT
>DATMSC010000161.1:0-3753 GCA_035565595.1 Longimicrobiales bacterium
ACGAGTCCGCTGCGTACCAGCATCTCGAGCGTGCGGTAAATCGTCGCCTTGCCGATCCGCTCGCCGCGATCCCGCAGCCTGGCCTCGATCTCCTCTACCGACAGGTGCTCGGGCGAGCCGAATACGACCTCCGCAACGGACTCCCGCTGCTGCGTCACTGGAAGGCCCTGATCGCGCAGATAGCGTCGGAACAGGTGTACGAACTGCATAATCGCCTCGGTAGCACGGCTGTCAACAATAATTATTGATAAGCGATTACGTCCCGGGACGCAACGTCCTGGCTCCGCAACAGGCGTCACACCGTATCGGGGAGGCTGGTCAGCCAGTCGGCCCAGCGCGCCCGGTCGCCATGTATCATGGCCGCGAGGGGAGGTGCTGCGAACTCGTCGGCGAGCCGGCCGAGGACACCTTGAACGAGGCGGGCCACCCTGTCGGCCGGGGCAATGCCGTTCTCGACGACCTCGTACTCCGGATCGGCGGGTGGTATCGTCCCCGCCCTCGCCGACCACCGCGCGGTGAGCACGCGCCGGCGGTTTCCGTCCTCGTGGAACAGGGACAGGAGCGCCACAGTGCTGACCAGTCTGCCGACGGTGCACGCGGGGAACAGCCAGACCTCGTCGATGCGGTCGACAGGTAACTGAGCCTCGACCCGGCGCAACAGCTCGAGTCCCGGCGATCTTTCGGGGATCGGCGAGGCCACGTCAGGGCTCCGGAGCTCGCTCGGCCCCGTATGCACGGAGCACCTCACGCGCGGCATCGAGGACGATGCCGGTGGCCTTGCGGAGCGGCCTTGGAATGATCGCGCCGCTGGCTTTGGCGTGCCCGCCTCCGCCGAAGCGGCGAGCCAGCGCATTGACGTCGGCGTCGCCGCTGGAGCGGAAGGAGACCTTTGTGGCACCATCCGCCGTCTCGCGGAACAGGATCGCTATCTCGGTGCCCTGGATCGAACGGGCGTATTCCACGATCCCTTCCACGTCCTCCGCACCGGGGTTGAGCGTGCGGCTGACTTCCGGCGGTATGGAGATCCAGGAGAGCGGCAGTACCGGATCGACTTCGAGCGTGGCGAGCGCGGCCCGCAGGATCTCGATGCGGCGGAGCGGTACGGAGGCGAATACGCGGCGGTAGACGTATTCCGGGTCGACCCCGCGCGCGATCAGATCAGCGGCGATGGCGTGGGCGCGGCTGCTGGTGTTGGCGAAGCGAAACGAGCCGGTGTCGGAGACGATCGCCGTGTAGATGCCGATCACCGCAGCGTCAGGCCATGCAGCGTCGGGGCCAAGGTCCCGGCGGACGATGTCGTACACGAGCTCGCCGGTGGCGCATGCGGTCGGGTCCTGGAGCGCCGTGCCGCGGAGGACAGTATCGCTTACCGGGTGGTGATCGAGGATGACGACGGGGCGGTCGCCGAAGTGGCGCACCAGCTTGCCGAGCCGGGACGGTTCGGCGGTGTCGAGGACGAGGAAGGCATCGGCCTGGTCGAGCGCCTCATTGGCGGCCTCGGTACCGTATTCGGCGAGCACTTCCCGCTCGGGGAGCAGGAACGTGTACGACTCGGGAAAGGGAGTCGGGTTGATGATGCTGCAGCGTCTCCCGGTCGCCAGCAGCCACGCGGCCGCGGCGGCCTGAGAGCCGGCGCCGTCGCCGTCGGCATTGACGTGAGTCGCGAGGACAACATGTGCCGCGCCGGCGAGGACGTGCCGGGCCTGGTCGATCGTGGCGAGGCGCGTCTCGGGAACGTCGAGCCACCGCGTCATGCGGCGCCTCCCTGCCCCGCCGCAGACGCCGCGACCTGGGATTCGGGCTTCCAGCCCCCGCCCGGCAACCGTTTCCGCACCTTCGCCCATGTCGAGGCGAGGTGTACGAAGCGGCTAGAAGCGTGCCCGTGCAAAGTGCTATGTACCAGTGCGGCGCGAAGTCCGTCGGGTCCGTCGGCGAAGTGCGGGATGCGGGCGAAAACGCGGCCGACTTCACCCAGCGTGTGAGCGTCCGATCCAGCACCCGTAGGGAGGCCGCGCGCCGCGGCCCACTCGACGGCCAGCCGGTTCCGCTGCGGCTGGTGGATGCGTCCGTTGAACCCCTCGATTACGTGGACCAGGTCAGCGATTGCTTCGAGCACCTCTCCGCCCGTACCCTTCCCACCAGCGAACGGGTGAGGCACGTACACGACACCGCCCTGGTCACGAATTCGCTCGCAGGTTTCGCGGGCCGGCGTACCGGCAGGGATCAGCTCCTTCAGATACAGCCCGATGATGTCGACGCGCTCCCTGGTCTTGACTTCCTCGCCCGGTATCACGCGCTCGCCGTATCGTCGGCGCAGCCAGAAAGCCGCGTCCACCTCGTTGTGATCAGTGATGCAGACGCGATCCATCCCGCGGTGGAACGCGGTGCGAACCACGGCATCGGGGTCGCTCGTGCAGTCGAACGATGCGCCCGTGTGGAGGTGCATGTCGATGTTCAGGTTCGCGCCCTGCGAAGGATCTCTCGCCATGTCTCCGCGGCTCTGCTCTCGAGCTCCGCGATCGAGCCCGTGTTGTCGACGACCAGGTCGCTGGCCGCCCGTTTCACCTCCGGCGGCCACTGCGCGTCAGAGAGCGCCTCGGCCTCCCATCGCTCCAGCCCACGGGCCATAAGCCGTTCCACGCGTGCATCGCGCGGTGAGTCCACGAAGACGATGACATCGAACTCGTCTTCCAGGCCCACCTCGAACAGGAGCGGGATGTCGTGTACGACGACCTTTGCCCCGGCCCGTTCGGCCCGCAGCTCCTCCTCGCGCCGGAGCCGCGCGACCTCCGGGTGCACGATGGACTCGAGGCGCGCGCGAGCGCCCGGATCTTCGAGGATCCGGCGGCGCATCGCGACCCTGTCCAGCGACCCGTCGCCGGCGATCACGTCGTCGCCGAAAGTCTCCCGAATCTTCCCGAGCGCCGGGGAGCCCGGAGCCACGGCGCGACGGGCGAGCTCGTCGGCGTCGACAACATAGGCGCCCAGTGCGCGCCACGAGTTCGCCACTGTGGTCTTTCCGCTCGCCGCGTTGCCGGTCAGCCCGACGCTGTACGGCGTGCTCCGTTTCTCAGCGGCCGAGGTCCCGGGCCCGGATGCCGCGCTGGACGCCCTGGCGCCCTCGCCCACGCGCTCGTCGGCCTGCATCCAGTCGGTCCAGCGCAGGTAGCGCCGCAGCTCGGTCGGTTCTGGAAGGGCACGGGTGGAGCCGTACGCAGTCTCGAGCCGCCATTCGAGATAGTTCGGCGGCGGCAGCGGGAGGAATGGCGGACGCCGGAACCAGTCCCTGCGGCGAAATCGCCAGCCGGCGCGGAGGAGCGGCCATGCGAGCGCCGGGTGCCGCAACACCACGCGCGCCAGCCGGGCCGCAGCGGGCAGACCCCCGCCGCCTCGTCTTTTTCGCTCCTCAGTGTCCAACCGCGACCTCGCCAACTGTCAGCAGACGCGGGCACTGCGATTACCCCGGACCCGGCTGCACGATTCCGGCCGGCATACGGAAGCACGTGCCGGTCCCGGTGATACGATACGGTACACTGGCCGGGTAAAGGCGTACGCCCCCACGCGCCGAGCGCCTCGGCCGGGGGCCGCTCGCTCGTTCGCTGCCTGACTCCCGGCCTCGTGTTGTTTGCGGCTGTGAGGGTGCGGCGTGGAAGGCAGTTTGGCAAGCCTCGGATCAGCGAAGGACCCGAAGCCACCCGGTTCGGGCGTCGCTCAGGCCCGCCTCTCCCCGGAGCCAGCCAATGTGGAGGTCTT
>DATMSC010000162.1:0-5496 GCA_035565595.1 Longimicrobiales bacterium
GACCCGGTGCCCCCGGCGCCATCGGGTACGACACCCCCGGCAAACCCGCCCACGGCCCCAGGTTCGATGCGCAAAGCCCGCAGCCGCGCACGGCCAGGACCACGTCGTCGCGACCGGGTGAGGGTGGGTCGTGGTGCCGGATTTCGAAACGCCTCGGCGCTACGAGTGTGGCTGCGCGCATGAGTCTCTCCTCAGGTGCCCTGGCCCCCTCTCGTGACCGCGCCCCAACAGATCGGTGACACCGCCGATGTCGCGACACGAGGAGCGGGTGGCTGACCCGCTCGGTGGTGGTGTACATGCGGAGCCGCCGGACGACGACGCCCGCTCTTCGTGGCGCCTGGGGGGCCCGCGAGGACGGCGTCGGCCCGCTCAGGCCGCCTGTCGCGTCTACTTCCCGGCGGATTCGAGGGCGGAGTCAAGGAGCGTGCCAAACGCGGCGTGCGCCCGGCGCCGGCCGCCCCCCGCGGCCACCGGCACAAGTCACTGGGAGACAGTCGGTTGAGGGAGTTCACGCGCCCGGGTCTCACCGCGACCAACCGCCGTTCCCAACCGGGTTCTGGAATGCCGCTTGCGCTCCGCGGCACCGATTGTCTGCCGTCCAAGCCCGTTTGCGGAGCGTTGCGCGTGATCGAAGCCATCATGCTCTGGAACGAGCCCAACAACGTTTCCCATTGGGACAGGGAGTGCGACCCCGAGTGGACCACGTTCGCGGAGATGTGCCGCCTGGCGGTACGTGAGATTCGATCGGTGGCGCCAGGGACCCAGCTCGTGCTCGGTGGCATCAGCCCGATCGACCCCAGCTTCCTTCGCCTCCTCAGTCGTCACGGCCTGCTCGCGGAGCTGGACGTAATCGCCGTCCACGGATTCCCGTACGACTGGAACCTGTGGCACGCCGAGGAGTGGCCGTGGAAGATCGAAGCGCTGGAACGCGAATTCGGCAAACCCGTGTGGGTCACCGAGACCGGGGTGAGTAGCTGGGCCTCGGAAACCAACATGGCATGGGCGACTGCCCGCCTCGCCAGAATCCTGCGCGGGTGCTCGGAGCGGATTCACTGGTATTCCCTTTTCGATCTGGCCAGCAACCGGGTCGCGACCACGCGGCATGGGCCTGCAGAGGGTTCATCGTACTGGCGGCACTTCCACTTCGGGCTATTGCGCGAAGATGGGACGCCGAAACCGGCGCTCCACGCGTTCGATTCCAGCTTCGGGATATGCCAGTGGTTCCAGTTCCAAGATCAGGACGTCCTGGATCGGGCGGTGGAATGGCTTCAGCGGCTCGGTGTCAGCCATCTGCGGACCGGATTGTCCTGGGCCGAATGGCACATGACGGGATCGGACGACTGGTTCGATCGAATCGTAGAAGCGACAGCGCCCTTCCATACCACCTTGACGCTGTGCTTCACGCCCCCGTCGGAAGGAGTGAGGCCCCACCACACATCACCACCGCGGGACGTCGGGGCATTTGCTCGGTTCGCGAAATGGGTGGCGGAGAGATACCTGGCCGGCGCTGGTGCCGAAGGGCGTCAGCTGCCTCACCCGTCCGGGGCCGCCCGTTCGCAGACCCATAGCTCCTGAATCGGGTGGTCCACGATGCTCAGCCCGACTGACCGCAACATCGCTTCCATTCCATGCTCGTTCGGGATCCACCAGTTCGTGGGATCACCGGCGTACCTGCGTTCCACGAAATACATCGCCGGATAGCGCGGGTGTTCGAAAATAGCGCGCTCGGTTATTGGCATGTCGGGTGGCACGTCGATCGACCCGGCAACACCGCGGATCATGGACTGAACGATGAGTCTCCGCTCGAAGCGCTCGGCGACCCGCTCCAGCGCGAGAAGCGGATGGCGCAGGTGGTAGAACACGCCCATGAAGAGGACGTAGTCGAAGGTGGTCCCGAGAGACGCCACGTCGTAGACATCGAGCAGGCGATAATCGATGTCGAGTCCTGTCACGCTCGCCGCGAACCTCGCCTGTTCGAGGTAGCGCGCGTCGGAGTCGATACCGACCACGCGGGCGCCTCTCCGGGCGAGCTGCATTGAGTAAAACCCCGCGTTGCACCCGATGTCGAGCACAGTCGCACCGCGGAGGTCCTCCGGAACGCAGTTTCGCACGACGCTCCAGATGTCCTGGAGGAAGCTGCCCAGCGGATGATTCGGCGCGGTGCGAATGCCGTGGCCGAGGTCCAGGTCGTGGAACCACGGACCCAGTGCAGCGACCTGCGCTCGCAGCTCCGCCACGTCCGTCGACGGATCACCGCGATCGAGGACGGCCTCGCCGGAGTCGTCCATCATCCCTCCACGATTCCTGCCGGCTGGCGGGCGTCGCGTGTTCCGCGTGCGGCGTCGCGCACCGCACGCGGAGATCCAGGCGGATCACTTCAACGGCACTCCCGGTTCGACCACTTCGCGCTCGGGGTCGTACGGCTTCGGCAACCAGTCCGGCTCCTCGCGGCGCGCCGGTTCCACGACCCCGGGATCCTCCTCTTCCTCGTAGGGCGGCTCAATGCCCGGTGCACCCGGCCGCGGCAAGGGCTTGTCCGGCTGTGGCCCCGGAACAGTCGCCATATAGCAACCTCCTCCCCGTGCATTCCATCCATCGTCCCACCACGGGCGGGGTTGCGCACGACACGTGCCATGGTCGGCCCGCGATTCGACCGTGGTCGTCCTGGCTTTTGGGGTAGGGTTCAGGCGGTCACGGACCGGAAGACCCGGAGGAAGTTGGCGCCGAGAATGCCGCGGATCTCGTCATCGTTGAATCCGCGGCGTACCAACAGCTCGGTGAGGCGGGGCAGCCGTGACACATCCTCCAGGCCGCGGGGCGTCACGCGGATGCCGTCGAAGTCACTCCCGAGGGCGACGTGGGCCGGGCCAGCCACGTCGGCCATGTACCGGATGTGATCGACGACGGCGTCGAGCGGCACCGCCGGGAGCCGGGCGAGCCGGCGGTCAGCCCACTGTTCGGCGAGCTTCCGCGCACGCGCAGGATGGTGCCATCGGCGTAGCCTCCGCGCGAGTGCCTCCGCGCGGGCCTGGATGCGCTCGCACCAGGGGGCGAGACTGGCGTCGAGGAATGCGGCGTAGAAGTTGACCCCGATCACACCGCCGTTCGCCGTTATCGCCCGGAGCTGGCGGTCTGTCAGATTTCGCGGGTGGTCAGCCAGGGCGCGGGCATTCGAGTGGCTCACGATGACCGGCGCCGACGTCGTCTCGATAGCCGCCCAGAACGTGCTCTCGGCAACATGCGAGAGATCTACGAGCATCCCGAGACGGTTCATCTCGGCAATGACCGCACGGCCGAACGGCGACAGGCCACCGTGCCGCGGCGGTGAACAGCACGCATCCGCCCACTCGTTGGTGTTGTTCCAGGTGAGCGTCAGATATCGCGCGCCCAGATCGTAGAACGCACGCAGTCTGTCGAGCGACGTGCCGATCGCGTGACCGCCTTCCACCCCGATCAGCGCGGCCACCTCACCGTCGGCTGCAGCGGCCTCGATGTCTGCTGCGCTCGTCGCCAGTCGGATTCCGGGCGTGCGCTCCACCATCCGCCGTACCGCTTCGACCTGCCTCATGGCGTGGCGGAAGGCCGCGTCGTCGCGACCCCCGCATTCATCTGACACGAAGGCAATGAAGAACTGCGCGTCGACGCCGCCATCGCGAAGGCGAGGCAGGTCGACGTGGCCACGCCGGTGTCGGCGGGAGAAGTCGTAGCGCGGACGCAGGAGCGAGTGTGACGGCGTGTCGGCGTGGAGGTCGATGACGAGCGCCGCCCTGTGCAGCCGCTCCGCACGACTGGCGACGTCGGTCGCAACCTCCACCTTCGCAGTGGTACCGCCGGCTCGCCCGCCGGCCGGGTCCCTGGCGCTCATCGCGACACGAACGCCGAGCCCCGGACGTGGAACCGGAGCGGCCAATCCACCGCGCGGGTGATTCCGATTCGTGGGCCAACCACGACATCCGCGTCGGGCACGGGGTCGCCGGCCGCCACGATCAGCGGTGGCCGGTCGAGCGGATGACCGTCCAGCGCACCGGTGATGCCCATGGCCTGCGTCAACCGACCCGGGCCTCCGGCGAGTACCCGCGGAGCGACGTGACTGCGCCCCACGGCTGCCACGTCGTGCCCACCCGCCGCTACCAGGTTCGCACGTGGCGCGGCAGCAATGCCGCGGCGTCGCGTCATGATCTCGACGCCAGCGATCGGCTCGATCGCACGGACCAGCACTGCCGCTGGATATCCCTCACGATCGGTCACGAAATTGAGGCACCAGTGGATGCCGTAGCTTCGGTAGACGTACGCCGTACCCGGCGGGCCGAACATCGCGGCGTTGCGGGCGGTCCGCCCGATGCGGGCGGCTGCGTGGGATGCCGGATCGTGCGGACCGACATACGCCTCGACCTCCACGATCCGGCCGGCGGTTTCGGCGCCGCCGAGGGTGGACACCACGATGGCGCCGAGCAGATCTCGCGCAACGTCAGCCGCCGGCCGCGCGAAGAACGCGGCCGGCATCGGCTTCCACCGGGCTGGCTGCGTCAATCCGCGGAGTTCGTGCTGGCGGCCGATCCCTTCCGCCCCTGACCCCGCCGGCCCCGCCTGCCGCGGCCCCTGCGCGCTGCGTCCCCGGACTCGGTAGAACCGGACTCCGCCGCCGCGGTACCCGCAGCTTCGCCGGCCGCCGCCTTTGACGCGGCTGCTTTCGCTCCGCCCCTGCCCCGCCTCGCCCTGGACTTCCTGGAGGACGTCGTGCCACCGCTAGCCGCCTCAGGAGCGACGTCGACGGTCGCGCCGGCAGGTGCAGCGTCAACCACTCCAGCGGCGGCAGACTCGGCGGCGGCGGGCGGCGCATCGGTCACACCAGCGCCGGCAGGCTTCCGACCTCGGCGCCCGCGCCCGCGCCGCGTGCGCCCGCTGCCTCCCGCCTTCGGCGCGCCATCCGCCTCCGCAGTGGGAGTGGCAGCGACCTCCGGCTCCGGTTGCTCATCGACGGCCGGCGCGTTGTCGGCGTCCGCCGCGACGCTCGCGGTCCGCTGCTCGTAATCCTCGCGCCAGGCGGAAAGCAATGCCTCAGCACGGCGCGCGTCCTGGATGACCTCGCGGATCGCCTCGGGCCGTTCGATGAGCGTAGCGAACACCCGGTCGGCGCCGATACTGTCCACGACCGTCTCAGCGGTCTTCCGACCGATCCCCTTGTATTGCGTGAGATGGGCCACCACGGCTTCACGCTCCGTGGGAAGGCCGAGCTTGTCGGCGACCCCGACCTCAACGCCGGCCTCGGATGCCGGCGCAGCGGCCACTTCGGAAACCGTCGGCTCCGCCGCCGCCACTTGCGCCGCCTCCCCCTTCCGCTTCCGAGTGCGCGAGCGGCTCGACTTCTGCGCCCTGGCTGTCGCGTCGGTGGCGGGCACCACGGCTTCTGCGGCCCCCGCTTCAGGCGCCCGCTCGGCGACCGGCGACGTTTCCTCGATGACAGGCGCTGCCTCGACTGCGACCGGCGAGGGCTCA
>DATMSC010000163.1:0-7214 GCA_035565595.1 Longimicrobiales bacterium
CAGGAGATCACGGCAAGCCTCGCCAGCAGCGGAGCCGGGAAACCGCCGACCGGCCGGATCAGGAAGTCCCAGAATAGCGTACCGGCACCGAGTGCCACGACGGCCACGCCGATCACGGTCACCCCGGCAGGCTGATTGCGCTTACCGGCGCCCGGCCACGCGAGAACCATCGCCGCGCGGATCGGCAGCTCCATTGAGCCGATCCCGATGCCGACATACGCGAGCCGCTGGGATATCACACCGAGCATGCCGAGGAGGATGCCCACGTTCGAGAGAGCACCCAGCATCGCCGCCGCTACGCCCATCCGCACCGCGATCCGGGCGGGCGACCCACGCGCCGCGAACGCCGCGGCCACCCACCACACCGCCACCGCTGCTTGCCCGACGGAGAGCACCAGGATCGTGCGCGCAGGCTCCCGCACCGGAAATGGCACCCCGACGGCTGCCGCCAGCGTGCCCGCGATCACGAGCACCGCGACGGCAACCGCCGATCGCCTCCACCACGCGTGCGACCCCACGGCCACGGTAAGACTCCCCGACGGCTCTGCTCCCACGGCGGTTTCCACGTTCCTGGTGAGAGGTACGAACCCGGCGCCAAGGTGCCGCAGTCGCCCGGAGCCAGTCAAGCGGCGTACAATGCGGTCCGGAACGCCGAAATGTTGACGCGCCGGGGTCCAATCCACCATGCTCGAAACACGCGCCCCACGGCAATACTCCGGTCGACCAGCATGCGTCGGCCATGATTCGGGCGGGCGCACGCCAATCGAGCCACAGATACTGAAACCGTGTCGAGCAAAAGACTCCCCGCCTCGGGACCCGGCGCGCGAGCGGCGGCCATCTGCCTCGTCCTGCTCCAGGTGCTCGCCGCCTGCGACGGAGAGCGCGCCACCACCATCGAGATCGAAGGGACCATCGAAGCCGATCAGGTGCTGCTGGGGGCACCATTCGATGCCCGGGTAGCGGAGGTGCGCGTCGACGAAGGTGCCGCTGTCACGGCGGGTCAGGTGCTCGCGGTGCTGGAACAGCCCTCTGTGACGGGACAGTTGCCACTCCTGCGCGCACAGGTCGATTCGGCGAGAACCCGGCTGCAGGAGCTGGAGACTGCTGCCGCGTCTGGAGAGCCGCTACGCCTCCCGGAGCAGCTCGTGAGTGCGGAGGCGGTCCAGGAGCAGCGCACCCGGGTCCGCGGGGCGGAAGCGGCACTCGCCGCGGCGGAGCTCATGGACGCCATGCTCGTGGTCACGGCGCCCATCACGGGAATCGTCCAGCACCGCGCGGTGGATCCGGATACGACCGTCGACCAGGGTACGCTGCTTTTCCGGATCGCGCGGGTTGCCCAACCGTACCTGCGCGCCCGCGTTCCCGCGTCCCTCGCCAATCGGCTGCGACCGGGCGCACGGGCCACGGTGCGCGTCGATGCCCTCGGGGATCGTACGTTCAGCGGCGTCGTCGCGCGCGTAGGGGACGCCGTGCACGACGGCGAGGACGCTGAGCGGGCGGGCGGTGAGCAGGGAGGGTCCGGCATTGAGGTCCGCATCGAGCTGGAGAACCCCGGCGAGCTGCTGATCCCCGGGATGTCGGCGCACGCCGAGATCGCGACAGGCGAGATCGCTGGCGACGCGCCCTGACCCCCGCACCCGCCGAACCCTCGCCCCCCGGAAGCCGTCGGGGCGTCCACGGCGCTCGCCTCAGGGCCGGACCCGTTTCTCCGCCTCCGCATGCCTGATCCCGAGGTGCACCCGACCGTGCAACCCGCACGCAAAACGGCTCTCCCACCCGCCCGTTGTTGCCCCGGGACCATCTGGCGCGTCTGGTACGTACAACGGGTACGACCGGACCGCCGCCGCGGCGGCGTCCCACGAAGTCATGGAGTGCCATAGATGCTGAGACTTCACCACCGACGGGTGGCTCTGACGGCGATGATGATGGTCGCTCTGACCGCGTGCGCCGGGTCCATCATCGACCCGCGTGATTCCCTCCCGCCGCCACGCGCACTCACCGCCGACGAGATCGCGATTTCGGACGCCAGCACCGGGTTCGGATTCGAGCTCCTGCGGCGCGTACACGCCGCAGCCGAGGAGCCCAACGTCCTCCTCTCCCCGCTCAGTGCGTCGATGGCGCTCGGGATGGCGATGAACGGTGCCACGGGCGAAACCTACGCGGCGATGAAGGCAACGCTCGGATTCGGCGGAATGTCCGAGGAAGAGGTCAACCTCGCCTACCGCGGTCTCATCGACCAGCTCCGGGTCCGCGACCGCAATGTGGAGTTCCGGCTCGCGAACTCCGCCTGGCTCCGGGAGGGATTCCCATTCGAGCAGGCGTTCCTCGATGCCGCGCGCACCTATTTCGACGCCGAGGTCGAGTCGCTCGACTTCGGTGATCCGGGCTCCCCCCGCATCATCAACGAATGGGTCGACGACGTCACCGGCGGGCGGATCACCGAGATTGTGGACCAGATCGACCCGCTCGACATCCTCTTCCTCGTCAACGCGGTCTATTTCCGGGCGCCGTGGTCCTCGCCGTTCGAGCCGCTCATGACCCATCCGGCGCAGTTCCACACGATCGACGGCCGGACGGTCACCGTGCCGACCATGGGGAAGGACGGCGCGGTGTCGCTCCACCAGGACGACGAAGTGGTCGTGGTCGACCTGCCGTATGCCGAGGGCGACTTCAGCATGACGATCATCATGCCCGCCGTAGGCCGTTCGATCGACGACCTGATCGATGAGCTGACGCCCGAGCGGTGGACGGCGTGGACCGGCCAGTTCGCCCAGGGCCGCGTCATCCTCAGACTCCCGAAGTTCAAGTTCGAGTTCGATGAACAGCTCGTTCCGGCGCTGGCCGAAATGGGGATGGGCCGGGCATTCGACGCCAATCTGGCCGAGTTCGACCGGATCACCACTGCCCGGAACGATGTCTACATCTCCGCGGTCCGCCAGGCCGCCTACATCGACGTTCACGAGCTGGGGACCGAGGCGGCGGCCGCGACCTCGGTCACGGTGGGCGTCACCTCGATGCCACCCGAAATCCGGATCGACAGACCGTTCGTGTTTGCGATCCGCGCCCGCGAGAGCAACACGCTCCTCTTCCTCGGCCGCGTGGGCGATCCTTCCTCCTGACCCCCAATGCAGCGCCGCTCCACCCGGACTCCGGTGGGCGGCGCCGTACCTCCCCGGCAATGCCGCGACGACTCTTTCTGGCCGTGCCGTCGACCGATGGAATGGCCCGGTCGTTGACAAGCGCCTCCCGCGCTGTGAACATGACAGTAACGTGATGAATCATCCGCGCGGGAGCCAGCCATGCTCGACACAGAACATCTCACCGAGTCCGACGTCCGGCGCATCGTGCGGGAAGAGATCGAGCGGGCGTTCCGGGCTGATCCGTCCAGGAACACTGCCACGATCATCGCCTCCAAGGGCACGCTGGACTGGGCCTATCCGCCTTTCATCCTCGCCACGACCGCTGCCGCCATCGGGATGAGGACCTCGATATTCTTCACTTTTTACGGGCTGAACCTCATCCGTAAGGACTTCGAGAAGCGGATCCTCGTGGCGCCCACGGGGAATCCCGCCATGCCGATGCCCGTGCCCATGCCTGACGTTCTCACGGGCATGCCCGGGATGAAGGCCATCGCGACCGGGATGATGAAGTCCATGTTCCGGAAGAAGAACGTCGCGACGCTGCGGGAGCTGATCGACTCCGCGTTCGATCTGAACGTGAACCTCGTCGCCTGTCAGATGACGATGGAGGTATTCGGCTACAAACCGGAGGACTTCCTGGACGGAGTGCAGTTCGGTGGCGCGGCTGCCTTCCTCTCCGAAGCCCGCCGCTCTCACGTCACGCTCTTCATCTGAGAAACGAGCACGGGAAGAACGATGTCGAAATACACCGAGGATCGCGTGCTGGATGTGCGCGGGCAGCTCTGCCCAATGCCCGTGATCCACACCGCGCGGGAGATCAAGAAGCTCGAGCCGGGACAGATCCTGAAGGTCCTGGGCACCGACCGGGGCTCGATCGCGGACCTGCCGGCGCTCGCCGAAGACACCGGCAACGAATTCCTCTCCTGGCACGAGGAGGGCGACGTCCTCGTCTTCTACCTCCGCCGAGGGGAAGGCGCGACGCAGAGCTGAACGGCATAGGGCGAGGGCTGGGGCTAAGGCCAGGGCTAATGCCGGGTCCGGCGGCTTTTCCGGTGGATTGTCACGAGTCCGGCAGCGGGCTGGGTTCCATGCGCCGTTAGTCTCGTGGTCGGCGCCGGTACCCTCCGCTACGAACACGGCCTTGCGGCACCGGCGACGCTGACGCCAGGCGCGCCGCCTCGCCGCGAACCATTAGCCCTAGCCTTAGCCCTAGCCCGAGCCCTGTGCCGTCTGAGTGGCAACCGGTTTGCGATGGACCCAAATTCGGCGAGGCGCGTACACAACTGGACTCCGGAACCGCCGCCCGCCTCGATCGGACTGGTCGGGCCCGTTCCTCGCCTTGCCAAGCTGACGTCAGCCGGCTCGAACGGGTCGATCACCGGCGGAGCGTCATGATCCGATCAGGAGATCCCATGTCCGCACGCCTGACGCTCCTCGCCGCCTTCACCGCCGTATTCCTCGGCCTACCAGGACTCTCTCGCGCGCAACAGTTGCCTGCCGGAGTGCAGGAGCTGATCGCCGAAATGCAGGAGATCGAGAACCAGCTCGCACCGCTCCAGGAGCGAGCCATGCAGGACAGTACGATCCAGGCGTACCAGGACGCCGTGACTGACGCCGTCCGACGGGCCATGATCGCGGCGGATCCGACCAATGCGGAGAAGCTCGATCGCTTCGATTCGCTCCTCACGCAGGCGCAGATGGCCGAGCAGGCCGGCGATACGGCGACCGTGGTCGCGCTCATCACTGAGGCGCGGCAGCTCCAGCCGCAGCTCATGGCCGCACAGGAGGCCGTGATGTCGCAGCCCGAAGTCGAAGAACGGATGGAGGCGTATTTCGACGCGGTCGAGGCCAAAATGGTGGAGCTGGACCCGGGCGCCCGCCCCCTCATCGATCGCCTGAACCAGCTCAACGACCAGGTCATGGCGATCATGCAGGCGCAAGCGCCGTGACCTGACATATCGGCGCGTCGCCCGCAGCCGTGGCCGCCACACCCAGGTGGCGCCACGGCTTTTTTGCGTCCAGGCGCACCCAGGTAGCCAGATTGTGCATTGTGCGTTCTGGCTATATCATTGTTGCATGAACACACTGCAGAACCCCTTCCGCGTGGAGGGGGTGGTCGAGCCGCCGTTTTTCACGGACCGGGCCGAGGAGGTCCGGCGGGTTCGTGACGCGTTGCTCGAGGTGCCTCGCCGTCTGCTCGTCTATGGCGAGCGGAGGATGGGCAAGACGTCGGTGCTGCACGCTGCCCGGCGTGCCGCAGAACGGCGAGGCGGCCGGGTGGTGTTCGCGGATCTGTCGACGGCGTCGTCGCCGGCGGACATGGCAAACCGAGTGCTGGACTCGGCGACGCGGGCGCTGGGGCGCCACTGGCGCGATTTCATCTCCGGACTGGCCGGCCGGCTGCGCTTCCGGTTGCAGCTCGTTCCCGACCCGATCACGGGGCTCGCGATCCCGACGGTGGAGGGGTGGCTGCGCAGCCGGGCGGAGTCGGAGCAGTACGATTCATTCGTGAGCGTGCTGGATGCGCTGGAAGCGATGGCGGCGGAGCGGGACAGCACGCTGGCGCTCATCCTGGACGAGTTCCAGGAGATCCACCGCTTTGGTGGCGAATCTGCTGAATGGCGCTTGCGCGGCGCCATGCAGCACCATCAGCGCCTCAGCTACGTGCTGGCGGGGTCCGATACGTCGCTGATCCGAGCGATGACCGGGCCGTCGCGCGCGTTTTACGACATGCTGGACATGATGCGTCTGGGTCCCATCGACCCGGCGCACCTGTCGCGCTGGATCGACGAACGGATGGCCGGTGCCGGGATACAGGCACCGGGGCTCGGCGCGCGCGCCATCGAGGTCGTGGGTCCTCGGACGCGGGACGTCGTCCGCCTCGCTCGGGCTGCCTTCGACCTGTTGAGAGAGCAGGCAGGGCTTGCTGCCGCGGGCGCGCCGGTCGCTCGGGAACCGACCGAAGTGGTGCGTCGCGCGCTGGAGGCGGTGGTGGCGGAGGAGGACGACCGCATGCGGGCGACGTGGTCGAACCTCACGCCGCTCCAGCAGAACGTCCTGCGGGCGGTGGCGTGGGGCGGCTCCGGCCTCGCCGCGCGGGACACGCTCGAACGATTTGGCCTGACACACGGCGCAACCGCGCGCAACACGGCGACGGCGCTGGCAACGCGCGGCCTCCTCGTGCGCCGCGAGGGGTCGGTTACCGGGTTCGATTTCGAGAGCCCCTTCGCGCGTGCGTGGGTCGTCCGGCACACGCTACCCGACGTCGGCCTCCTCCTGCCGATCGATCACGCGCGAGCATAACGGCAACCTGCGCGAGCCATCACCGCAGGAGTCAGCCACTAGCCGGCAATCCTATCACGCCCGGACATCAGCCCTGGCCCCAGCCCTCACCCTGGCCCTCATTGCCCTGTGCTGCCTGCGGCGTCTCCCACCTTGCCGGCTCAGGAAAGAGATCCCGGTACTTCACGCTGCGACGGGGCTCGGCCATCATGTCGGCGACGCGGTCACGCCAGGTGGCGTAGTGTGCCGTTTCCTTGTGCCGCGCGGGGTCCTCGGGCGTCCTGTAGATCTCGACCAGCACGAACTTCGTCGGGTCATCCTCCTGCTGGATCACGTCGAAGCGGACCACACCGGGTTCCTTCAGGCTGTTGCGGGCGTTTTCGAGCGTGGCATCGATGAAGTCATCGACGGATTCCGGCTTGACGTGCACGAAGACGTGGACGATCAGCATGCGCACCTCTCGTGGGGTTGGGAATTCGGGGCAAGGCACCCATTCGCCTCGCCGAGGCATGGCAAGATGCGCTCGAAACGCCGGTGCCTCAAGCACCGTGGCCGGCAGGCCGGGTGTGCGGGGCCCGCGCCGGCCGTTGCGCTGGCTCATCGGGTAGTGTGACGCACCCTGAGCGGGGGACAGGCTCAACCGGGGCTCGGGCAACGTCACCCCCGGGCTTGGCCCGGGGCTCGGGCTCGGGACGGGCAAGAGATACCGGAAGAGGTCCTGTACCGTCAAATGACAACGCCGTGCGGCGATCGCCGCCCCGAAATGGCGTCGATCTCCTCCCCGGTGAGCAC
>DATMSC010000164.1:0-2089 GCA_035565595.1 Longimicrobiales bacterium
TCGACCAGCTCGTCGAAGAGGCGGTCGCGCCACAGCTCGGTGCGGAACCGGAGCCGGAGGGGGAGTCCGGAACGGACGGCGTTTTCGAGGGCTTCGTCGTCGAGCACTCCGGCCGCGTGCACGGTCGCGGAGAAGGCCACACCGGCGTCGACCGATACGTGGAAAGCCGGTGTCTGCGGCGAGGCGGCAATGGCCAGGCCGGTCCAGCCGAGAGAGGTCAGCAGCAGGAGGGCGGCCTTCAAAGTCTCGAGCTGAGTCGAACGAAGAAGTTGACGCCGGCGGCGCCACTGCCGCCGGAGAGCGGCCGCGCCCAGTACAGGCCCAGCGGCCCGATCCTGATCCCCACGCCGAAATCGGCGGAAAAGTCACTCTGCCCGCGCCGGCGGCCGTTCAGCGCGTCGGGTTCGGTCCATGCGCGGCCGGCGTTGAGGAAGATCACTCCGGCGGGTGAGTCGACCATGTCGAGCGGCCACCCGAGCTGCCTTGCCGCGCCGGACGCGATCGGGAGCCGCGTCTCGTATTCGAACTGGAAGAGCAGCAGTCTGTCGCAACCGTAGTACGGGTGCCACAACTCGCCATCCAGCTCGATGGTCAGCGACCGTGCGCCGCAGTCGAAGCTGAACGGCTGGTAGCCCGGCAGCGTGCCCTCGCCGCCGAGCGTGAGCTGCCGCTGGGCCGGGAGCGCATCGCCATCGACCGAGCCGGCGGCAACGGCGCGCAGCGCCATGCGCGAGTACGGGCCCAGCCGGGCGTAGCGGCGCAGATCGATGAACGCGCTGGTGAATGCAACCTCTTCGGAGAACGGGCCTTCCGCCGCCTCCAGAGCAGGAAGCGTATCCGGTCTCGCCGCATTGACGAGCGAGCCTCCCAGCCCCCGTTCGAGGTTCACCTGGATGGACCAGCCGGTCGAGACGTCGCCCGTCGCATTGCTGGCGTCGTAGCGGAAGGTGGCGGCGATGCTGCGGAAGTCGCCGGCATCGATGGATGGCTGCGACCGCCACGGCCGGTTGTTGCCGAAGAGCGTCCATGGCGACCGGGGCCCGACCCTGTGGTGCTTTTCGTTACGGTATTCGATATCGAAGGTCGTCGGACTGGACGGTCTCCCGATCGCCACGAAGAAGCCCTGTCCCTGGCGCTCGTAGTAGTCGCGGTAGTCGCGATGGAGCACGAAGGTCGCGAGCGATGCCTCACGGGTGCTCAGCCCCCAGCTCTCGATCGGCGCGATCTCCGAATAGAGCAGGAGCCCGGCGCGGATGGCGCGGTAGCCGCCGAACGCCTGTTCCAAGCGGACGCGGTACCCCATTTCCCTGGGGACGAAGCGTAACCCGTTTGTGCTGCGGTACACCGCCAGCGCCTCGAGCCGGGTGGGGTTGGAACGGCCCAGCTCCAGCGTCGGACCCGCAGCGATCGGCAGCCCCTCGACCCGGTTGTACGGCCCGAACGAGCGCAGCGTGAAATCCAGCCGACCGAAGCCCAGGTCCCGGCCGGCGGTGAGGCTCGGGTCCGATCGCAGTGGGGTGTAGACGATCTGGTCGCGCTCCCGGCGGTAGCGCAGTGTCTGCGGATGCGCCTCCACGAGCCCGGTCACCGCGGAGCCGCCGAGGTCCGTGACGGTGCCGCCGACGACGACGAGGTCGCCATCGACGAGGGAACCGGCCTCGAGCCTCGCGTCGCCGTTGATGACGACGACCCGCCCCCGGATCTGACCGGAAACGCGCAGCGAGCCGCCGAGCAGACCGACATCGCCGGTGATGCTCGTCCCCGGCGGGATGTGGGCGTTGCCCCAGATCCGGATCGTTTCCGGGCGGTTGAAAAAGGTGACGACGTCGTTGGCGACGGCCGCGGGCAACTCGGGCGGCACGTCCTCCACGTTGACGATCCCCGGCGCGGCGTCCTCGGGATCGACCTGTCGGGCGGCGGCGCTGCCGCATGGGGCCGCGACCAGGAGCGCCAGGGCAACGGCGCCGGCCCCGTGATGCAATCGGTTCATGACGAGATTCCCAGACGCTTCATGCGACGGTACAGGTTGGGTCTGTCGGTTCGTAGCCGGCGGGCCGCGTCGGCGACATTGCCGCCCGCGGCCGCGAGC
>DATMSC010000165.1:0-1826 GCA_035565595.1 Longimicrobiales bacterium
CTCCTGGACGTCGCCCCGGGCCTCCTGAGTGACCTTCCCCATTTCTCGGGTCATCGCCCTGGCCAGCTCCTCCTTGCGCTCGGCCAGGAGATCGCCGACCCGGCGCAGCACGTCTCCCCGGCGGGGCGCCGGGGTTCGACGCCACTGCTCGAAACCGCGCGCGGCGGAGCGGACGGCTGCGTCCACGTCGTCCGGCCCCGAACGCGGGAAGAGGCCGATCAGATCGGAGACGTTCGCCGGATTGCGATTCTCGATGTATTCACCTGTCGATGGCTCGACCCACTGTCCGCCGATGAAGTTCCTGAACGCTACGGGTGCTTCCGTCACGCTTCCTCCCGCTGCAAGCCGAACCTCTCGATCTTCTTGTACAGGTTCGACCGGGGCATCCCCACGGCCCTGGCCGTCTCGCTCACGTTCCAGTCGTGCTCGCGGAGCTTGGCGAGCAGATAGGCTCGCTCCGCCCGCTCCTTGAACTCGCCGAACGTCGGTGCGGAGAGGAAGTCGCTCGCGGCGCCGACCGCGGCGGCGTTGCCACCCACCAGGCGTTGTACGTCCGCGGCGCCGATCTCGTCGCCGCGGGCCAGGATCAGGAGTCTCTCCACGGTGTTGCGCAGCTCCCGCACGTTCCCGGGCCAGTCCATGCGCGCCAGCAATTCGACCGCCTCGCCGGAGAAGGTGCGGGGTGGCAAACGCTGTTCCCGGGTGGCGAGCTCGACGAAGTGGTCGATCAGCATGGGGATGTCGTCGCGTCGCTCACGCAGCGGAGGCACGTGGATCGGGACGACGTTCAGCCGGAAGTAGAGGTCTTCGCGGAACCTGCCCGCCTCGATCTCCCGGACGAGGTCCTTGTTCGTCGCCGCGATCACGCGGACGTCGACGCGGATCGGACGCTCGCCGCCCACCCGCGTCACGACGCCTTCCTGCAGCGCGCGAAGTGCCTTCGCCTGGGCGGCCATGCTCATGTCGCCGATCTCGTCCAGGAACAGCGTGCCTCCGTTCGCCTGCTCGAACTTGCCCGCACGATCCCCGTATGCGCCGGTGAACGATCCCTTCACGTGACCGAACAGCTCGCTCTCGATCAGCTCGGTGGGGATGGCCGCACAGTTGACCTCGACGAACGCGGCGTCCGCCCGTGGCGACAGGCGATGCAGCGCGCGGGCCACCAGCTCCTTCCCCGTCCCGTTCTCTCCGGTGATGAGCACTCGCGCATCCGTGGGACCGACCTTTTCGATTCGGTCGAGGACCGACCGGATGGCAAAACTCTTTCCGACGATCTCGTACCGCGACTCGATCTCGCCGCGCAGCCGCTCGTTCTCCCGCTCCAGCCCGCGGTGCTCGAGCGCGTTGCGTATCGTCAGGAGCAGCCGGTCGGTGTCGAGCGGCTTTTCGAGGAAATCGTAGGCTCCGCGTCGTGTCGCCTCCACAGCGGTTTCGATGGTGCCGTGGCCGCTGATCATGATGACCGTGGCGGTACCGTCCATCTCGCGCAGGCGGTCGAGCACCTCGAGGCCGTCCATACGCGCCATTTTCACGTCGAGGAACGTCAGCTCTGGCCTGAAATCCGGGAATACCTCCAGCGCCTCGCCGCCGCCGGAGACCGTGCGGACCTCGTGCCCCTCGTATTCCAGCAACTGCCGGAGTACCCGACGAATACCCTCTTCGTCGTCGACTACCAGGATACGTGCCATTTTCGATCTGTCAGGTGAGCCGCGGCGGCATCACTCGCGTGATTCGCCTGATGCTCCAGCCGCGGGTGGCTTGGCGGGAACGGGTGCGCGCAGCGCCATCCGCTCCACGACATCGTAGCGCGCGCCGGCTGGCGTCAA
>DATMSC010000166.1:0-9361 GCA_035565595.1 Longimicrobiales bacterium
CGCACCGGCTTCGATGGCGAGTTGCACCGCCGCCAGCCCCACCCCGCCCGCGCCGGCGTGGATCAGCACCCGCGAATTCGCGTTGATGTGCGCGAGATCGTGGAGGGCGTACCAGGCGGTACCGAACGCGACCGGAATCGTCGCGCAAGCGGCGGGCGCCAGACCCCGAGGGGCGGGGAATACCCGCTCCACCGGCACGACGACATGGCTGGCGAAGCATCCGGGCCAGTACACGAGCACACGGTCGCCGACCCGGGGCATGTCCAAGCCGGCACCGACGGCTACGACTTCGCCCGCGGCCTCGTGCCCCCGAACCTCCTCGCCGGGCACCTCGCCCAGCGCCGTCAGGACGTCCTTGAAGTTGACACCTGCGGCCTCCACCCGGACGACGACGTGGCCGGCCGGCGGCTCGACAGACTCCGGCGCGCGTACAGGCGCGATGCCGTCCAGCGTCCCCGGCAATTCGTGCCGGAGCACGATCGGTCCCGCCTGGCGCCCCGTGATGGCGATGAACGAGCCCGCACCCTCTCCGCGCACCAGCCGCGCGTCACCACGGAGCGCGACTTCCGCGGCGGCGGTTTCAGCGAGTGCCTCGGCGACTACCTTCTCGGCCTCGGTCTCCGGGAGCGCGCGGATGCCGGGCGCAGGGTCGAGGTCGAGAGCTGTGCAGCGGAGCCAGGGCCGTTCAGCGCGAACCGCACGCGCGAGCCCAACGGCTGACCCGCCGGTTGGATCACCCTCCCCGCTCGCCTCGCCGACCGATTGCGCTCCGCGCGTGACCACGAGTAGGCGAGGCGCATCCAGCCGGTCTTCGGCGAAGATGCCCGCAAGGTCGAGGAGCGCCCTGCACGCGCGATCGTCGGTCGACCGGGCCGCGCCGAGTGGCGGGAACGTGGGATTGTCGCGAGCGGTGAGCAGGACGATTCCTTCGTAGCCGCCCGCCGTCGACCAGTCCGCAGGTGACGCGGGAGTCCAGGAGCCGGGCTCGCCGACGTCCACCAATTCCACCGCGCGTCCGGCACGCTCGAGCTCGCGCGCGATCGATGTCGACAGGCAGTCGCTGGTATTCTGCCCATCCGGCGCGCGGCTGGCCGCGGCCCGGAGAAGGAGCCAGCGCCCGCCCGCACCACTTCGCATCGAGGCGACGGCGGCGGGCGTCCAGGCGGGAACGCGAAGGGGTTCCGGCCTGGCCGACACGCGCCGGAGTCGCCAACCGTCCAGCCTCGCCACCGTGCTGCCGTCTGCGGCAAGCATTGCCACGTCGAAGGTGGCATCGTCTCCGCTGATCTCTCTGAGTCGCGCCACGCCCCGAACCGGCTCGACGTCGGTTCGGTGAACCGCATACGATCCGGTGGCCCACGGGAGATAAGCGGTGCCAGCCGGCATGGCGCCTCGCGCTTGCAGCAGCGCGATGCACAGGTGCGCGCACGCGTCCATGGCTGCAGGGTGCGCAGAATCGGGCCATAGTGTGAGGCGACCCGATGCGAGCCTACCGGCTGCGACTTCCGACCAGCACGTTATGCTTTCGAGGAGCCGGAATCCCGGGCCGAACGCGTAGCCTCGCTCGTCGAGTGCGGCGTAGAATTCCTCGCCGTCGACCGCCTCACCGACGGAATCCGGCACCCATGTGGCCGGATCGTCGGCAATCGCAGACTCAGCCGCGGTCGTGACCATGGCGGCTGCCGTGGCGGCCAGCTCCCAGTCCGACTCGGACGCGGTGACATGGACCTCGCAGGTGACCCGTTCCGGCCCGGCCGATTCGACGATCACCTGGATCCGCCCGCCTCCGCCGAGCCGGATTGGCCGCATGAGGGCCGCGTCCTCAACCCGCGCGAGCAGCACGCGGCGCTCGCCGCCGTCTTCGGACAGCACGGCGATGGCAGCCGTCCGGATGAGCTCCAGCACCGCGGTTCCGGGGAGAGTCAGCTCCCCGCTGACGACGTGATCCGCGAAGGCTTCGAACACCGGGTCATCGACGTCCAGCTCGAAAACCGGCCGGGCCAGCGCCGGCGACCGCACTCTCCGCCCAGGGAACGGTGAGGGAAGGCGGACGGGCTCGGGCGGTGCAGCGTTCTTGCGTACGGTGGGCAGCCAGTACTCGCGATGCTGCCAGGGGTAGCGCGGGAGCGGGTATGGGGCCGTGATCCCTGGATAAACGGCGCGCCAGTCGGGATCCACGCCCCATTCGTAGAGCCGGCCAATGAGCGCAAATGCCGTGGCGGCTTCGTCCCGTTGGCGTCGGAACGCGAAAGTGACCTTGGCGGGCTCGCCTACCTCCGTCGCCGTCTCGAGCACGGGCCCGCCCAGCACCGCGTCAGGCCCCAGCTCGATGAAATGAGTGACACCGGCACGCAGAGCTGCCGCGACGGCATCGGCGAAGCGGACCGTCGATCGGACGTTCTGCGCCAGGTACTCGCCATCGATCCGCTCCAGCAAGGCGCCGGTCACTGTCGAGATGACGGGAATCGAGCCTGCGACCCCGGCGAGTCTGCTCTGCACCCGCGCCAGTTCGGTGGCGGCATCATCCATGAGCCGGCTGTGGAATCCGAACCTGACCGGCAGCTCCCGACACTCGAGGCCTCGCGCCTCGAACGCGCGCCGCGCTTCGGCGACCGCCTCGACCTCCCCGGATACGACGACCTGCCTCGGGCTGTTGATCGCGGCGATCTCGACGACGAGGTGCGCGCCTTCCATCGCATCGCGCACCGCTCCCTCGGCGGCCCGAACCGCGAGCATCCGCCCCTGGTCGAACGTGCCCTGCATTGCGCGGCCACGGTCGACGATTGCCGAAAGAGCTTCGTCGAGCGTCAGCATGCCGGCGGCGTACGCGGCCGCGATCTCGCCGGATGAGTGGCCGACGACCGCGGCTGGTCGTATCCCGTGCTCCGCGAGCCATTCCGTCAGCGCCGCCTGGATGGCGAAAATCGCCGTCTGCGCGATGTCGGTCCGGTGCAGGACGCTGTTCTCGGTCGGCGCTTCGATCGCTTCAATGACCGAGAAACCGTGCGTGGTGCGGCACGCCGCATCGACGCGTTCCAGCGCGTCGCGGAAACGGGCGTCGCGGGCCATGAGCCCCACCCCCATCCCGGGCCGCTGCGTGCCCTGGCCCGAGTAGACGAAGCAGAGCGCGGGCGCCTCGTCCGGACACGCTTCGAGCGGTGCGGCCGCGCCGCTGTCCGCCAGCGCGTCGAGCCTCACCGCGAGCGACTCCGGGCTGTCACCCGTGACTCCGGCGCGATAGCCACGGTGATGCGTACGCCGCCGGGCAGTCGCCCGGCAGATGGCGCCGACCGAGCCGGGCTCGCGCCTCAGGAGCGCCGCGTATTCCGAGGCCAGCATCCGCAGCGCGACGGCGCTCCGCGCCGACATGGCCAGGACGAATGGCGGCTCGACTTCCGGGGCCGCCGGTGCGATACCGGCTGGCGGCTCTTCGAGGACCACGTGCGCGTTCGTACCGCCCACCCCGAATGAGCTGACGCCGGCCAGGCGCCGGCCGGATGGCGCCACCCAGGGCGTCGCCTCGCGCGCGATCCTGAACGGCGTGCCCTGCAGTGAGATGTGCGGGTTGATCTCCGTCAGGTGGACGTGCGGCGGGATGGTGTGGTGCTCGATGCACAGCACCAGTTTGATGAGCCCGGCCACGCCGGCCGCGGCTTCCGGGTGTCCGATGTTCGCCTTCAGCGAACCCAGGTAGCAGTCACCGAACTCTTCGGCGCGACCGCCGAACACCGCGGCCAGTGCGTCGACCTCGATGGGGTCGCCGAGCTCCGTTCCGGTCCCGTGCGCTTCGATAAGGGTGATCTCGTGCGGTTCGACGCCCGCGTCCGACAGCGCCCGTCGTACCAGCGCGGCCTGCGCCAGTCCGTTCGGCGCAGAGAGCGTGGTGGACTCGCCGTCGTGGTTGACGGCAGAGCCCCGGATCACCGCGCGGACGGCGTCGCCGTCCGCAATGGCATCGGCCAGCCGCTTCAGCACCACGGCGCCGCACCCCTCGCTGCGCACGAATCCGTCGGCGCCGGCGTCGAAGGTGCGGCACCGCCCGCCCGGCGACATGAAGCCGCCCTTCGAGAGCTCGATCGTGACCTCCGGCGAGAGATTCGCGTTCACCCCGCCGACGACCGCCATATCGCAGTCCCTTGCCCGCAGCGCCTGACACGCCAGGTGTACGCCCACGAGCGATGACGAACAGGCGGAGTCCACCATCACGCTCGGTCCGTGGAGGCCAAGCACGTGGGAGATCCGGTTGGGGAGCACGCTGTGCAGCGTGCCGGTCAGGGTACGTGCGCCTACTGCCGCCTGGTCAGAGTACTGGAGGAACGCGTAGTCGTTGTGGTAGACGGAAAAGTAAACGCCGGTCGCGGAGCCCCGGAGCGCTTCGAACGGCACGCCCGCGTCTTCCAGCGCTTCACACGCGACTTCCAGCGCGATCCGCTGCTGCGGGTCCATTGCCGCCGCTTCGCCGGGCGTGATCCCGAAGAATTCGGCGTCGAAGCCCCGGACATTGTCGAGGAAGCCGCCCCAGCGGGATGACACCCGCCCGGGCTTCGCCGGGTCGGGATCGTACAGCGCGTCAGCGTCCCAGCGGTCACGCGGGACCTCGGTGATCGCGTCCCGTCCCGAGACGAGCAGATCCCAGAACGCTTCCGGCGAGTCGACACCGCCGGGGAAGCGGCAAGCCATCCCTATTATGGCGACCGGCTCCGCGGCGAGGTTCGCGCCGCGTGCCTCCCACAACCGCCGCCCGATGAGCGCGGCCCTGATCGCCGAAATCGCCGGGCTCATGGCGAGACCTGCCGCAGCTCGAGTAGCGCCTCGTCGTCGCTCAGCGCCCGTGCCCCGGCCAGTGCACGCTCGGCATGAGCCAACACGGCGGCGGCGCCCTCATCCGCATCGAACGGCTCGGACTCGCCAGCGGCCTGGCGTGCGCTGGGCTCACCCGCCACACGGGCGTCAGTCGCGGCGCCAGCGTGTTGACTCCGCGGGCCGGCGAGTCGCTCGAGGAGGTGCGCGGCGAGCTGTACAGGCGACGGGTAGTTCCATACAACCGACGCAGGGAGCGTCAGCCCCAGCTCGATCTCGAGGCGGTTGCGCAGCTCCATGGCCATGAGCGAGTCGATCCCCTGGCGACCGAGCGCCTGGGTTGCGACGACTGCCGAGGGCGCGACGTGCATGATCCGCCCCGCCATTTCCCGGATCGCGGCAGCGAGCCGTTTGGCCGCTGCCTCCGTCGGCATTCCGAGGAGCTCGTCACGGAGCGCGCGCGCGTCGCCGTCGCCGGAGACGTCCGCGAGAACCCGCTGGAAGTACTCAGATCCCCGGCGGTCGCGGAGTCGGCGACCGGCGACTGCCCAATCCACGTGCGCCGCGACCAGGTGGTGCCGCGGCGAGTCAGCCAGCCAATGGAAGAGTGCGGTCGCGTCCGAGACGTCCATGTCGCCGACGCCGTTCTGCGCCAGGATCCCGCGGTACCGGGCCGTCACCTCCTCCCGCATCATCCCTGTCTCGCGCCAGATCCCCCACGACAGGCTGACCGCCCTGGTCCCGCGCGCCCGCCACGCCGACGCGAGGGAATCCAGCACTGCGTTCACCGCCGCGTACGCCGATTGCCCGGGTTCAGGAATCGCCGAGACGAAGGACGAGAAGAGGACGACGTGTTCGACATCGGGAAGGAGGCAGTACAGGTTCCAGGCGCCGAGCACCTTCCCGTGCGCCATCCGCCGGAGCGCCGCGTAGGTATGGCCCGGCTCCACTTCGCCCACGCAGTGAACGATCCCGCGGATCGGCGGCCACTGCTCGGTGGCGTAGTCCCGGAGCGCCGCTTGGAGGGCCGTCTCGTCCGCGACGTCCACAGCCATGTGGTGAACGCTCGCGCCGAGCTCCTCCAGCTCGCGGATGATCCGGATCCGTGATCGGATGGCAGGGGAGATGTCGGCCGATCCCCACTCCCGCCGCGGCGGTAGCACGGTCCTGGCGGCGAGTACCAGGCGGGTCGCTCCCGCCCGGACCATTGCGCGCGCGACCTCGGCGCCCACGCCGCCGAATCCGCCGGTGATCAGGTAGGCGGCGTCCCGGCGCCACACCGCGGGTGCGCGAGTCGCATCCCCATCGGCGGAGGTGAGTCGGGCCGCGCAGGCGGTCCGGCCCTCATAGCCTATCTGGTGCTCGGATGGCAGTTCTCTCAGCGTGTGTAGCAGATCGGCCGCGGCGTCGGATGGCGGAGTCGCGGGGTCGAGGTCCAGCAGGTGCGCGTCGAGCGCCGGGTAGTCGGCCATGGCCGAGCGGACGAAACCCCATAGCGCGGCCTGCGCGACCGCTTCCGGGTCGACCGGGCGCGCACCCACCGCCTGCGCTCCGCGCGTCACCCACCACGTCGGACCCGACCATTGCAGGCCAGTCTCCAGCACGGACATGACGACGGCCGCCGCACCGCACGCGCGGGCGAGGCACGCCTCGATTGAGGCGGAATCACCGACGCACCGGGCATCGAGCGGCCACAGGTTCACCAGACATGCCGGCGGCTCGGCGGGTTCGTCCGTGCCATTCGCAAGCGCCTGCTCGATGGCCAGCGACAGGGCCAGCCGGGCGTCGGTTTCGTCATCACGGGCAGGGTCCGGGAGGAACTCATGCCGGAAGGGGAGGAGCACCGGCCGGTCGCCTCCCGCCGCGACCAGCTCAGCGAACCGCTCGGCAACGCCGCCCTCGTCGGCCAGGATGAGCCAGCGGCCCCTTGGTCCATGAGCGTGGCGGCCGTTCGGTAATCCGGTTCCAGACGCGAGGTGTGCCTCTTCTACGTCGCCTCCGGCCCGCTCCCAGTCGACCGCCCATACGCTGGTGTCGGCGGCGGCTGGGCGGGACGGCGCGGCGCCGATCGAAATGGCGGTTGCACCTTCCTCCCGGTAGTTCAGCCAGTGGGATTCCCGTTGCCACGCGTAGCCCGGCAGGTGGACGACGGCCGCATCCGGGTGCGCGAGCGCATCCCATGCGACAGGCGCACCGATCGTGTACAGCGTGGCCACGGCGCTGAGCAGCCGCAGCGGCTCCGGTTCACCGCGGACGAGGAGCGGTATCGTGACCGGCCGGCGGCCGGCCGCGACTGCCACGTCGGCCACCGACGCGAGCAGGATCGGGTGCGGTGAGATTTCCACGAATGCATCAATGCCGTCGGCCATCATGTGGCCGACGGCGTCGGCAAGGCGAACCGGTCGCCGGAGGTTCCGCGCCCAATACGCCGCGTCCAGCGGCATGTCACCGATGGGTTCGGCGAGTACTGTGGAGTAGAAGGTCACGCTCGGGGTGGCGGGCTCGATCCCCGCGAGCCCCGTGCGCAGCCGGGACAGCAGCGGGTCCGTCTGCGCCGAATGCGATGCGACGTCCACCTTGACTCGCCTGCAGAACACCTCCCCGGCTTCCAGCTCGGCGAGCAGCGCGTCGACGGCGTCCGGATCACCTGCAACGACGGTGGAGCGTGGGCCGTTGATCGCCGCAATCGAGACCCGTCCTCCCAGTTTGCCCAGGCGATCCCGGACGCTCGCCGCATCGATGTCTACGAGCGCCATCGCGCCACGACCCGCGATTTCCGCCAGGAGTCGACTGCGCAGCGCGAGTACCCGCATCGTGTCCTCGAGCGACAGCGCTCCCGCCACGTGAGCCGCCGCGACCTCGCCCATGCTGTGTCCAACGACGGCGGCCGGTCGGACTCCCCACGCCTCGAGCTGCCGCGCGAGCGCGATCTGGACCGCACCGAGCACCGGCTGGACGACATCCACACGCTCGAGCGCCGGCTGACCATGCTCCAGCACGCTCCGGAGCGACCAGTCGACGTGGGCCGAGAGTGCGGCCTCGCACTCGCGGATCGCTTCGGCGAAAGCCGGGGCCACCCGCAACAGCTCGCGGGCCATCCCCGCCCACTGCGAACCCTGCCCCGAGAAGACGAAGCCGATCCTCGGCGGCGCAGCCGGGTCGGACTTGCCTACCGCGACGCCGGGCGCCAGGCCATCAGTCAGGTACGCCTCGAGTGCGGCTCGCAGCTCCGGTACCGTCGCCGCCGCGACGGCCAGCCGATGCTCGTGGTGAGCGCGGCGGCAGGTGGTCGTCCAGGAGACATCGGCGAGCGGAACGTCTCCGTTGGCGGCGAGGAACTCGACCAGACGCTCCGCACCCGCTCGCAGTGCCTCCGGCGATCGGGCAGACAGCGTGACCACACGGGGGACCGCGGCGTCCATCCCCCATGCCGTTTTCGGCCGCCGCCCGCCAGCCGCTGGCATGGCGCCGGACGTCGTCGCGTTGCCGTCTCTCGACCACTTCCCAAGGATGACGTGCGCGTTCGTGCCAGTGACACCGAATGAGTTGACGCCGATCACGGGTCGGCGAGGCGACGACCCCAGCTCCACGCCGTTCGTCGCGATGTCCACGTTGAGCGCCCCCCACGGGATTTCGGGATTGCGCGCCCGCTCATGCCCGCCCGCTGGAACGACACCCCGATCGAGCGCGAGCGCCGCCTTGATCAGACCTGCGAGTCCGGACGCCGCTTCGGTATGCCCGATGAGGCGCTTCACCGAGCCGACCGGCAAAGGCCCGTCGGCACGACCGACGCCGAGAACACGGCCGAGCGCCGTCAGCTCGACGACATCGCCCACCGCCGTGCCCGTGCCGTGCGCCTCGACGTACGCCACCTCCGCCGGGTCGATGCGGGCCTCGGCGTACGCCGCGCGCAGCAAAGCCTCCTGAGCGTCGGTGCTCGGCGCGACCAGGATCTCGCTGGCGCGGCCATCGGAATTGACCGCGGAGCCCAGCACCACGGCGTAGATGGGGTCGCCGTCGCGGACGGCGTCCTCCACCCGCTTGAGGATCAGCGCAGCCGCGCCCTCACTGCGCACGTAACCGTCGGCACCGGGTGCGCCGAACCGGCAGCGCCCTCCCGGCGACAGCATCCCGGAGTACGAGTAGCCGACGGAAACGAAGGGGTGCAGGATCAGGTTCGCTGCCGCGGCCACGGCCACATCCGCTTCGCCGGAGAGCAACGCGTTACGTCCCAGGTGCACGGCGACGAGTGAGGAGGAACACGCCGTGTCGACCGTCATCGACGGGCCGCGCAGGTCGAGAGCGAAGGAGATCCGTCCCGCCGCGGCGTAGCGCCCGCCTCCCGTGGTCGCGTACAGATCGACGTCGTCGAGGCGGCGAGCCATCATGTGCTCGTATTCGCCGGACCACAGTCCGACGTACACGCCGGTCCGACTCCCTGCCAGGGCTGGCGGCACGATCCCGCCGTCCTCCAGCGCTTCCCAGACGACCTCGAGCAGGAGGCGGTGCTGCGGGTCCATCTTCTTCGCTTCCCGCGGCGAGATGCCGAAGAACGCGGCAT
>DATMSC010000167.1:0-2968 GCA_035565595.1 Longimicrobiales bacterium
TCACTGGATGAACCGGTTCGTGAGGCCGCGCGCAACGACGTACGGGAGCGCTATCAGAGCGATTCCATAGACGAACGCGTACGACAGTCGAACCGAGCCGAAAACGTAATGCTGCACGACCAGGCTCATCACGATCCCGATAGCTAGCGGTGCGAAGATACTGGTGAGCGCGGTGGACACCCGGTAACGTCGTCGATCGCGCACGAAGAGGAGCGCGAGAACGTACGGTGGTTCACCCGCGGCCGCGTCGCGCCGACCATCACGGATGCCGAGGAGCAGGGCCGCGAGCGGCTGGATGAGGAATCGCAGGCGCCCCGGCCCGCCCAGCACCATTCGCAGATAATCGGAAAACCCATGGACCCCGCCCGGCGAGGCCGACTGATTCGCGGTGTCGAATCCCGTCACGATCAGGGCGGCGAGCAGGACGACGCGTACGGAAATTCGGGCCCCACTCGCGTTTGGCATCGGTTCCAGCCAGGGCTCGCGGCCTGTTGAACGCGTTGCGCAGCCGGCCGGCCACCTGCAGGCGGTGCGCTGCGCGGCAATGAACCGGGGCAAATTGCACGCCTGCCCCGCTCGGATGGGCGTTTCGGACCGGTGCGAGCGGACGCCGGGCGACGTCGCCAACCGCGGAACGGCACCCGGGGGCGCGGAAGATGCCTGTACCCGCCATGATGAGGAACCGTGGCAGGTGAGGCGAATCTCATGCAAATGCAGCTTCAGCGGTCCAGCGGCAGCGTGCGTCCGGCGGCGGTACTGGCGATCGCGATCACCTTTGCCATGCCGCTCCCCGGGCCACAGGACCCGCTCCCATCCTGGAACGAGGGTCCTGCCAGGCAAAGCATCCTCACGTTCGTCGCGGCTGCGACCACGCCCGGCACCGCGGCCTACATCCCGCCCGGCGAGCGTATAGCGGTATTCGACAACGACGGCACGTTGTGGACGGAGCAGCCGGCGTACGTGCAGTCCGTGTTCATTCGGGACCGGCTGCGCGTCCTCGCACGCGAGCGTCCCGAACTCCTGGACAATCCGGTGGTGAAGAAGGCGCTCGGGCACGACGGAGCTGGTGCGGACAGTGCGGCGTCGCGGTACGAGCCGTCGCCCGAGCTGTTGAGCGCCCTTGCCGCAGCCCATACCGGCTCGACGGTCGAGGAGTTCGAGCGTGCCGTGCTCGAGTGGCTGGCGGCGGCCAGAGACCCGCGATTCCAGCGGCCGTACACCGACCTGGTCTACCAGCCGATGCTCGAGCTCATCCGCTATCTGCAGGCGAACGGATTCCGCGTCTGGATCGTGTCCGGCGGTGGCGCGGACTTCATGCGCCCATGGGTCGACTCGATCTACGGCGTTCCGCGCGAGCAGGTGGTGGGATCCACCGTCGTCGTGCGATTCGAGAACGATGCGGTGCCGCTCCTCCTACGCACACCGCACGTCGAGTTCATTGATGACGCGGAGGGCAAGCCGGTGGGCATCCACCGGTCGATCGGGCGGAGACCCGTCGCCGCGGCGGGAAACTCCGATGGCGACCAGCAGATGCTCGAGTACACGGCCGGCGGGACACGGGCGCGTCTCATGCTTCTCGTCCATCACGACGATTGCGAGCGCGAGTACTGCTACGATCGCGACTCCGACGTCGGGCGACTGGATACCGCGCTGGACGAGGCGAGGGCAAGGGGGTGGACTGTCGTCAGCATGAAGCGTGATTGGAGATACATCTACCCGTTCGAAGCGGATGGTGCGGCGGCGCCGCCGTCACATCTTCGCATGCGGTGACCCCAACGGCCAGCCGCCGTGCCGGCGGCCGGCGCCACTCGTCGCGTCAATCTGCGGCGTTCGCGAATTTCGTCATCTTCTCGAGGGCCTGGTCGATCGTGAAGCTCGCCGCCTTCTGCGCGGGCGGGAACTCCCTGAACGTCTCGATGAACTCGGTGACCATGCCCTGCGCCGCGAAGACGATATACGCGTGATCGATGAGCCAGTCGTAGTAGGTGTTCGAGGTGATGTCGGCGCGCTCGAACGGGTCCGTACGAAGGTTGAAGAGCTTGGGGAGCCGAAGCGGCGTGAACGGCTCCGCCCAGATCCGGAGGGTGCCCGGCGCGCGCTGCTCCTCGAAAACGACCTTCCAGTTGTCGTAGCGCAGCGCGACGAGGTTGCCATCGTCGTCGAAGTAGATGAAGCCGGGACGCGGGCTCTTCTCCACTTCTCCCGTCAGAAACGGGAGCAGGTTGTAACCATCCAGGTGCACCTTGAAGGTCTTTCCCGCCGCCTCGTGTCCCTTCCTGCACTTCTCGACGATATCCGGTTCGCCCGCCATGGCGAGGAACGTCGGGAGCCAGTCGTGGTGCTGTACGATCTCGTTGGACACCACGCCCGCCGGGATCCTGCCTGGCCAGCGTACCACCAGCGGGACACGGAAGGCGCCCTCCCAGTTCGTGTCCTTTTCGCTCCGGAACGGCGTCATTGCGGCATCGGGCCAGGTGTTCATGTGGGGCCCGTTGTCCGTGCTGTACATGACGAACGTGTCCTCAGCGATGCCAATCTCGTCCAGGAGGTCGAGCAGCTCGCCCACGTGCCGGTCGTGGTCGATCATCGTGTCGTGATACGGCGACTGCCAGCGCCCCGCCTGGCCGATGCTCTCCGGCTTCGGGTGCGTACGCAGATGCATGTGCGTCGTGTTGACCCAGCAGAACCACGGCTTCCCCGTGTCCTGCTGTCGCTTGATCCAGTCTTTTGCCGCGGCGATGATCTCGTCGTCTATCGTCTCCATCCGCTTCCTGTTGAGCGGTCCCGTGTCCACGATCTTCTGTTTGCCGACGCGGCCGAAACGCAGATCCACCGTGTCGTCGTCGTCCTCGGTGGCCCAGCAATGCAGCACGCCGCGCGGGCCGTACTTCTTGCGAAAATCGGGAAAATCCCTGGGATCCGGATAGTCCGGCAGCTCGGGTTCCTCTTCGGCGTTCAGGTGGTACAG
>DATMSC010000168.1:0-5430 GCA_035565595.1 Longimicrobiales bacterium
GGAGTGTGGGAAGGATATTTAGCATGTCGAGAGCGTGCTCGCGATGGCGCACGGTGATGTGGACGACGAGGTGAAGCGGGCAGGCGAGGCGAAGGCCGAGGCCGTCCGGCACATGTTCTCGTCCATCGCGCCGCGCTACGACCTGCTGAATCACGTACTCAGCGCTAATATCGACAGGCGCTGGCGACGTCGCGCGGTAGCCCGATTGCTCGAGGGGCGCGATCCCCGCGGGCGCTTCCTCGATGCCTGCGCGGGAACGCTCGATCTCGCCGTCGAGATCTCTCGCGCCCGTGGCTTCACGGGCCGGATCGCCGCCGTGGACTTCGCGTTGCCGATGTTGCTCCACGGCGCGGGGAAGGTGGCGGAAAGGCCGATCTTTCCCGTATGCGGCGACGCGCTCCGACTCCCTTTCGGCGACAGCACATTCGATGGCGCCACGGTTGGCTTCGGGATCCGGAACGTGGCAGGGCTCGACGAAGGGTTGGCCGAGCTGGCGCGCGTGCTGAAGCCCGGTGGTCGTCTGGTCATTCTCGAGTTCGCGACCCCTACGTGGCGGCCGCTCCGCGCAGCCTACATGTTCTACTTCCTGCGCGTCCTGCCGGCGATCGGGCGCTGGGTCTCGCGTCACGGTTCGGCGTACGAGTACCTGCCCCGGTCGGTGCTGGCGTTCCCGGCCCCCGACGCGCTGGCGGAGCGCATCGGCGCCGCGGGCTTCACGCACGTGCGCTGGGAGGCGCTCACCGGTGGCATCGCGGCGCTGCACATCGCGGAGCGGGTGGGTGATCAGAATGGCGTTGCGGATGTGCGGGACCGCGCCACCGGGCGAGGCCGTGCCGCAGGAGCCTGATCGTCCGGGCAGATCGCGAGCGCCTGGAGGTCGTACCGGAACCCGGCGTGGCCGCCGCGGGTAGCCGACTCGCCGGCGTGCCGCCTGGTATCCAAACGAAGATTGCCGTTCCGGCAACGACGCTGCCTTTCCGAGAGCGTTCGCCGGAACGATGTCGACAGTTGCGAGGCGAATGAGTTCAGCGGCGATCCTGGCGCGGCCGCCCCAAACGGCTACCGTCGTGCCGGTACGCTGCCGGGGCGTGGTAAAGCGGTATGGGGACCTGGTGGCAGTGGACCACCTGGACCTCGATCTCCGCCCCGGCGAATGCTTCGGTCTGCTCGGCCCGAACGGTGCGGGGAAGACCACTACCATCGAAATCCTCGAGGGTCTCGTCGCCCCCGACGAGGGCACCGTCGAGATCCTGGGCATGTCCTGGGCTACCGACGCGGCAAAGCTGCGGCAGCGGTTGGGTATCCAGCTCCAGGAAACCAGGC
Organism: Longimicrobiales bacterium; assembly: GCA_035565595.1. Lineage (GTDB taxonomy): Bacteria > Gemmatimonadota > Gemmatimonadetes > Longimicrobiales > RSA9 > DATMSC01. The sequence continues at coordinate 1,324 of DATMSC010000168.1, forward strand.
TCGGCGAGAAGCTGTCCGTCGAGGAGACGATCCGTCTCTTCCGGAGCTTCTACGAGCGCGGCCCCACGGTGGAGGAGCTCCTCGAGGTGGTTCAGCTCGTCGAGAAGCGGAAGACGTGGGTCGGCAAACTATCGGGCGGGCAGCGCCAGCGGCTCGCGCTCGCGTGCGCGCTCGTCGGGAGCCCGGACCTCCTCTTCCTCGACGAGCCGACCACTGGCCTCGATCCTCAGTCCCGCCGCGCAGTCTGGGACCTCGTCGAGCAGTACCGCGACTCCGGGCGCACCGTGCTCCTCACCACGCACTACATGGACGAGGCCGCCCGACTCTGCGACCGCATTGCGATCATGGACCACGGCCATATCATCGCGATGGGTACGCCTGCCGAACTCATTTCGACGCTCGGTGCGGAACACGTCGTTGAATTCACGCTCGCGAACGGTGCAGCGCCCCAGGCCGCCGAGGTGCAGGCCTTGCCGGGCGTCACCTCCGTCCGGATCAATAGCGGCCAGATCTCGGTGACGGTGCGCGAGGTCCACACGACAGTACCGACGCTGCTCGCCGCATTCGAGCGCGCGGGTATCGAGTTGGCGGGGCTCAGCACGCATCACGCGACGCTGGAGGACGTTTTCGTGTCACTGACGGGCCGGCGCCTGCGCGATGAGTAGATCCCCCAACCCGCTCGTGCAGCTCACGGCGACCCGCATTCGGGAGTTCATGCGGGAACCCGACGCGATCTTCTGGACGTTCTTCTTTCCGGTAATCATAGCCGTTACACTCGGCATCGCGTTCCGGGAACGTGGTCCGGACACGATCCACGTGGCCATCATGGCGGGTGAGGGCGCGGAGGAGGTGGCGCGAGTCCTCGCGGCGGAACCGTACGTGGAGGCGCAGGTCGTGGACGCCGCAACGGCCGAGGAATCGATCCGCCGCGGCGACGTCGCGCTGGCCGTAGTGCCGGATGCCGGGGGAGTCCGGTATCTGTACGATCCGTCGAGGTCCGAGAGCCGGGTCGCCCGACTGACCGTCAACGATGCGCTGCAGCGGGCCGCGGGGCGCCAGGATCCTCGCCCGACGCTGGACGAACCGCTTGACGAGCGCGGATCCCGCTACATCGACTTCCTGATGCCCGGACTCATCGGAATGAACCTGCTGGGCACGGGACTCTGGGGCGTGGGATACACCGTCGTACGGATGAGGCGGGAGCAGTTGATCAAGCGTCTGGTCGCGACACCGATGCGGCGAGGGCATTTCCTCCTGTCCTTCATGCTGGGGCGCATGGTGTTCCTGGCCGCGGAGCTCGCGCTACTCCTGAGCTTTGCCTGGATCGTGTTCGACGTGACGGTCCAGGGGTCACTCCTCGCGCTGCTCATCACGGCGGTGATCGGCGCGTTCGCGTTTACGGCGATAGGTCTGCTGGTCGCGAGTCGCGTCCGGACGATCGAGGCTGCCGCCGGCCTGATGAACCTGGCCGCGATCCCCATGTGGATCGTGTCCGGGATCTTCTTTTCGTACCACCACTTCCCGGATGCCGTGCTCCCCATCATCCGGGCGCTACCGCTCACTGCGCTTGTAGACGCGCTCAGGTCGGTGATGATGGACGGGGCGTCGCTATTTGCGGTTTCCGGCTCGCTGGCGGTGGTTGGCGCGTGGGGACTGCTCGCATTCGCGGCGTCGCTGGCGCTCTTCCGCTGGCGATAGACCGGGCAATCGGCTTGTCCTGACCGGCGGCTGGCAACCAGACCCCACCCGGGGCTATCTTCCTCTGCATGACTGCGAAGAATCTCAGGGAGTTCCTGGACGATCTCGACCGCAACGGCGAACTGGTCCGCGTGAAGGAACCGGTTTCCGTCCGCCTCGAGATCAGCGAAATCGCCGACCGGGCGATGAAAATGCCGGGCGGAGGTCCGGCGCTCCTCTTCGAGCGTCCCATCCTCGACGACGGCACGGAGAGCCGGATCCCCGTCGCGATCAACGTTTTCGGCTCGTGGCGGCGCATGGCCATGGCGCTGGGCGTGAGCGACGTCTCGGAGCACGCGGACCGGATCGCCGAGCTGATGAAGCCGGATGTGCCGGAGGGCTTCTGGGCGAAGGTACAGCTCCTTCCCAAGTTCGCCGGGCTGGCGAAGGTCCCTCCGCGCGGCTACAGGGGAAAGCCGCCGTGCCAGGCAATCGTCCTCGAGGGCGACGCGGTGGACCTGGGGAAGATCCCGGTGCTCACCTCGTGGCCAAAGGACGCGGGTCCGTTCATCACGCTGCCCATGGTGATAACGCGCGACCCGGAAACCGGCGTCCAGAACGTGGGCTGCTACCGGATGCAGGTGACCGGTTCCCGGACCACCATGATGCACTGGCAGCGCCACAAGGGCGGCGCCGCCCATTTCCGGAAGTATCGTGAGCGGGGGGAACGGATGCCCGTCGTCGTCGCACTGGGCGGCGATCCGGCGACCATGTACACACCCACGGCGCCGCTCCCGCCGGCTATCGATGAATACCTGCTCAGCGGATTCCTCCGCCGCGAACCGCTGTTGATCGCTCCAGCGGTGACCACGGACCTGAAGATTCCGGCGGAAGCCGACATCGTCCTCGAAGGCTACGTGGATCCTTCAGAGCCCTTTGACGTCGAGGGCCCGTTCGGCGACCACACCGGATTCTACACTCCGGAGGACATGTTCCCGGTGTTCCACGTGACGACGGTCACAATGCGGGAGCACCCGGTGTATCCTGCGACGATCGTGGGACGGCCGCCCATGGAGGACTTCTACCTGGGCGGCGCGACCGAGCGGATCTTCCTGCCACTCCTCAAGTTGACGATGCCGGAAATCGTCGACTACCACATGCCGGCGGAAGGGATCTTCCACAACCTGGTCTTCGTCTCGATCCGGAAGGAGTATCCGGGCCACGCCTACAAGGTCATGAACGGCCTGTGGGGCCAGGGTCTCATGAGTCTGGCGAAGGTCATCGTGGTCGTCGACCATTTCATCGATGTCAGGAATCCGCAGGAAGTCTGGTGGTACGCGCTCAACAACATCGACCCGGAGCGGGACGTCCGCTTCACCTTCGGGCCGGCGGATGACCTGGATCACGCCGCACGCGGGCCCGCGTTCGGATCGAAGATGGGGATCGATGGCACCCGCAAATGGCCCGAGGAGGGTTTCGACCGCCCGTGGCCCGACGTCATCGAAATGGATGCCGACGTGAAGCGGAAGATCGACGAGCTTTGGCCCCGGCTCGGGATCCGGTGAGGCGTCGGTTGGGCAGGGGCGGGACGATCGAATCCCAACGCATGGACTCGCGGTCGGCCTGCATGTCTGGTGACCTGAAATGACTGCGCGGCAGGGCAGTGCATCAGGCGCAGCGGTACGCGAAGGTCAGACCTTCGCCGGCGATTCGCTGCTGGCGCGCTACGCCAGCTTCGTGAAGCTGCCGCACACGCTCTTCGCGCTGCCGTTTGCGGGTGTCGGCGCCGTCCTGGCGTCGTACACGCATCCCGAAGGCGTCACGTGGTCGGCCGTCGCGTGGATCGTCCTGGCGTTCACCGCGGCCCGCTTCGCGGCCATGGGCTTCAACAGGATCGTGGATCGGCGGTGGGACGCGCTCAATCCGCGGACCCGGCTGAGAGAAATCCCGAGCGGTCGCCTTTCGGTGCGGCAGGCGGCGGCAGCAGTTGCCGTTGCGTCGGCAGTCTTCGTGTTTGCGGCGTGGCAACTCAACCCGCTGTGTGCTGCGCTGTCGCCGCTCGCGCTGGCGTGGGTCTTCGGGTACTCGTTCACCAAGCGGTTCACGTCCTGGTCGCACCACGTGCTCGGACTCGCGCTGGGGATCGCGCCGGCGGGCGCATACCTGGCCGTGACGGGTGCTTGGAGCGAGCCCTGGTACATGCTCCCGCTCCTCTCCGCAGCAGTGATGCTGTGGGTCGCCGGATTCGACATCATCTATTCGGTGCAGGACGCGGATTTCGACCGGGCGCACGGGCTGCATTCGCTCCCTGCGAGACTCGGCGTGCGTAGGGCGCTGGGCCTCGCGCGGCTTTTCCACGCCGCCGCCGTCCTCCTCTTCCTCTCGGTGTGGTTCGTGAGCGACGCCGTCGGCTGGATCTACCTGGGCGGA
>DATMSC010000169.1:0-1789 GCA_035565595.1 Longimicrobiales bacterium
GCACCGGCTCGCGTGCTGCGGCCGGTCCGGTTGCAAACGCCAGCGACACCGTCGCGCCGAGGATGCCGAGGGAAGGCAGGGCACGCATCGCGTTACTCCATGATGTGGGAAACGGCTGCGTTGCGGCGGCGCGCACTGACCGGCCGGGCACCGCAGTCCGGCACTCGTCTCGTCAGGGTCGCGTCCCGCACAGGGTAAGTGGAGCTGTATACCACCATGTATACGCCCATGCGTGCAGCGGACGCAAGACGGGGGACTACGAGTCCCCCCGGTCGGAGCTTACAACGTTTCTTTTGTTTTTGACCTCGGGTTGCCACGACAGATGGAGCGCGGCACTCTTACGGTCCCGCTCGCTGCCGGGCGGCTCGATCCGGCCGTGGCGCATTGCAGCGCCAGGCATGCGCACTGATCCAAGGCTGTGGGGCGGCGGACGAACCCGCGCGCTCGTTCCGATAAAGTGAATGCAGCTTTCCTGATCGTTCTCGTGGCCGCGGTTGCGGCTGCGGTCACCTGGCTGGTCCGACAGTACGCCGTCCGAGCGTCGCTTATCGACGTGCCGAATGAACGCAGCTCGCACAGCGAGCCAACGCCTCGCGGTGGCGGAATCGGCATCTTCGCAGGTCTCGTGGCTGGCTTGAGTGCAGCGTACGGTCTCGGCTGGATGGACCGGACGCTGTTCATGGCGCTCGTAGCGGGAGGCGCACTGATCGCGGGGATCGGGTTTGTGGACGACAGGCGACACGTCTCCGCGCTGGTGCGTGCCGCGGTACACTTTATCGCGGCATCGCTCGCACTTGGACTGCTGGGCGGCCTCCCCTCGCTCGAGCTGGGCGGCGGCGAGCTGACGCTCGGCGCCGCCGGCTGGGTCCTCGGCGCGCTGGGCATTGTCTGGCTGATCAACCTCTTCAACTTCATGGACGGTATCGACGGCATTGCCGCATCCGAGGCACTGGTCGTGTGCACCATTGGCGGCCTGTTGGCGTACCTCGTCGGTGCTTCGTCCGTCGCGGTCGCCGCTGCACTGGTCGCCGCCGCCGCCGCGGGGTTCCTGGTCTGGAACTGGGACCCGGCGAGGATCTTCATGGGCGACGTCGGCTCCGGCCTGCTCGGGTACTGTGTCGCGGTCATCGCGCTCGCATCCGAGAATGTCGGTGGCCCGCCGCTGGTCGTTTGGCTGGTGCTGGGCGCGGCGTTTTTCGTGGACGCCACGTTAACGCTCGCGCGCCGCGTTCTGCGCGGAGAGAAGTGGTTTCAGGCGCACCGTCTGCACGCCTACCAGCGTGCGGTGCAGGCCGGCCTGTCTCACGGCGCTGTAACAGGGGCGGTGATCGTCCTGAATCTGATGCTGGGCGCAGTCGCGTATCTGATGATGTCTGATACGCGAAAGGCGCCGATCCTTCTGATCGGCGCCCTCGCGCTGGTCGTCGCCGTCTACCTCGTTGTGGAACGAGCCCGGCCGATGTATCCGGATCCGGCCAGCGAACAGGTCGGCAGCCGATCCTGAATGACAGGGTCATCCGACTCCCGATAGTCACGTCATGGCCCCTGCGCTCTCCCGTCGTTCGATCGACCCTCGATACCACTCATAGGTGGCCCGAACGCCCTCCTCCAGGCGGATTAGAGCCCGCCATCCGAGCGCCGTGAGTCGAGAGACGTCCATGAGCTTGCGCGGCGTCCCGTCCGGTTTCGAGGCGTCGAACTCGATCGTGCCCTCGTATCCGACGATGCGACGCACGAGCTCCGCCAGGTCGCGGATCGTCACGTCCTCGCCCACGCCAACGTTGACGAA
>DATMSC010000170.1:0-8851 GCA_035565595.1 Longimicrobiales bacterium
ACCTGCGGATGCGGCTCGCAATGCGGTCAGTCGGCGATCCGGATAACCAGCTCGTCGCCGGGCCGGATAATGGCTGACGGGCCAAGCCCATTCCAGGACATCAGCTCGGCGGTCGTCACGCCGTGCAGCCTGGCGATGTCCCAGAGCGTGTCGCCGGCACGTACCCGATGGGTCAGGACCGGCGCGGTGGTTCCCGACCCGCGAATGGTGAGCTCCTGGCCCGGATGGATCACGCTGTTCGTGCCCAGGCCGTTCCATGCACGGAGATTCGCGACGGTGACGCCATAGCGCTGCGCGATCGTCCAGAGCGATTCGCCGGACGCGACGCGATGGACAGTCGTCGCAACGGCGCCGGCCAGAGCGGTGCCTCCCCGTACGGTGAGCTGCTGGCCCGGGTGAATGATGGCCGACGCTCCCAGTCCATTCCACGCCCGCAGTTCATCCACGCTCACGCCGTACCGCCGCGCGATCGTCCAGAGCGACTCACCGGAGGCCACGCGGTGAACGGTCGTCGCGACTGCGGTCGACGCGGTTGCTGCCGCACCTCCGCGAAGGGTGAGCTGCTGCCCCGGATAAATCACGCCGGACGCTCCAATGCCGTTCCAGGCACGCAGGTCGTCGATACTCACGCCATACCGCTGTGCGATCGTCCAGAGCGACTCGCCGGAGGCCACACGGTGCACCGTCGTCGTAGCTGCCGAGGCCGAAGACGCCGCCGTAGTCGTCGTGCCCTGTGCGCTGGCCAGGATAGGGGCAGCGGCGCCTGCGCGCGGGATCACGAGGACCTGGCCGACCCGCAGAACATTCGGGTTGCGGATCCCGTTGGCGTCCTGGATTTCGGCCACAGTCGAGCCGTACGTCGCCGCGATCCTCGAGAGGGTGTCCCCACTGCGAACGACGTGCTCCACGAAGCGCACGCGGTTCTCCGGCGGGATGAGCGCATACGCCGCTTCGAAGGCCGGGCCCCGCCCGGCCGGCACGCGTACTTCCACGGCCTGCCGTGGCGGGGTAACGCCGCGAATGAAGTGCGGGTTCAGCGCGTCGATCTCTTCCCGCGTGGTGCCGGCCGCCTCGGCGATCACGTCCAGGTCGGTGGCGTCGGGGACGATCACCACGTCGAACTGCTCGGGCGGCTCAGGCTCCACGTTGAAGCCGTAGAGCTCCGGATAGCGTGACAGGATCGCCGCAGCGATCATGAGCGGGACGTAATCCCTGGTCTCGGCGGGGAGATACGGCTGGATCTCCCAGAAGATGGCGTCGTTCCCGCGCACGCCGCGCACCCGCTCCTGGAGGATCCGGTCCACCCTGTTCTCGCCCGAGTTGTACCCGGCCGCCGCGAGGTACCAGCTCCCGAACCGCTTGTACAGCATCTGGAGGTAGTCGAGCGCCGCCTCCGTAGCCTTGATCGGGTCCCGTCGCTCGTCCACGAACGTCGAGACCTCCAGGCCGTACTGCCTTCCCGTGGGCGCCATGAACTGCCAGAGGCCGACTGCGGACGCCGAGGACACGGCCCGCGGCGAGAAGCCGCTCTCGATCATCGCGAGGAAAATCAGATCCTCGGGCATGCCGCGGGCGCGCAGCCGCTCCAGGATCATCTGCTCGTATCGCCCCTTACGCGCCAGATACGTCTCGAACCGGTCGCGAGCACGGGTCGTGAAGTATTCGATCCAGCGGGCGACGTCGTCGTTGTAGTGGATCGTGATATCGAAGTCCGCCGGATTCACCCCGGGCGGGAACCCGGGGAGCGCCACGGTGCCGCCATCTGACGGGGATACTGTACCGTAGCGTTCCAGGATCTCGTCCATCGGTGAGGTCTCATCGTCCTCGAATACGAAGACGGGTTCGATCTCGATGGCGGGCGGTTCGACGGCAGCGGGAACTCTCGGTAGCGACGGCCCGAAACACCCGGCGAGCGGGAGGATGACGAGCAGGGGCGCGGCTCGACGCAGCATTGACCACCTGTAGAGCGCGATTCACGGGACGCGTGCCCCGACCCTGGGGGACGTCGGGAAGGCCGGAAGCTACCGACGCCTGCGTGACGCCGTCAAGGTGGCAAGGGCTGCAGGGGCGGTGGGGGCGGGCGAGGCAGGATGGCGGGACGCCGCCCCGCTCAGAACCTGAGCAGGGCGCCGGCGCCGTCGATGGTGCCAAGCTCGCTGGCCGAAGCGAACTGGATGTTCAGGTCCTGCTCCTCGCCGAGCCGGATCATCGCTTCGATCAGATCGACGCCCGTCCGCGTCGGACCGCCGCAATACGGGCACGCGCCCGCCGGCCCGACGAGGTAGTAGCCGCACCGCGTGCATTGCTCGCCGGCTCGTTCGGCGTCATGCGCGAGCAGGAGCGTGTCGACTTTTCCTTCCTGGAGGCGTTCGAGCGTTTCCCGCACGCCCGCCGCGGCGAGGTGGGACTGATCGACTCGCTCTCGGAATGCGGTCAGCGCCGCCCTCTCCTGTTCGGCCCTCTGGCTCGCGAGGAACGGTTCGATCCGATCGAGCACCTCGGCGGGCGTAGCGTCGATGGGTGCGTGGCCGCCGTAGTGCCATTTCTCCCTGACCGCCGGTGCCAGAAAGGTCTCGAAGTTGCGGACGTTCTCCTCCGTTCCCAATCCCACGATGTCGTCGGGCTGATAGCGGCGGTCGAACTCGCCCACCTCGAGCGCGAACTCCTTGAAGAAGTGCCGGACCTCTTCCGCCTTCCGCCGCTGGAAATCCGGCGCGGAGTAGCCGCCGCGCTTTACATCGTGCGGGGTCGGGTACGGCTCGGTGCGCACCTCGTGCTCGTTCATGGAGCGGCCAAGGTAAAGGCTGAACATTCGGAGGTGCTGCCGGTCGACGAGCACGATCCCGTGGTGGCGCTCGGTCGCAAGCAGGCGCACCAGTGGCCCGACGACCGGCACCGGCTGGATCGTGGCGCGGCTGTCGAGCCGCAGCGGCACCTGATACCCATCGACCCACGAACCGCCAACCTCCGCGTAGACCGCCACGCCCCGGTTCGACTCGTCATAGCGCTCGCCGATCCACCGGTCCACCGCGTCGAGTGCCGACGCAACTGCGTCGGCGCTCAGACCATTCGCCGCACCTGCCAGCTCCGCGCGATTCGAGCGCCACTGGTTGAGGACCACCGGGTACGTCCGCTTGTTGTCCGACGCCACGGACATGTCCAGGAACACCGAAAGCACCGGCAGGTCGTTGCCTTCGCGGTGGATCAGCTTCTGTACGTCGTCGCGGTTGATCATGGCAGGCACGGGTTTGTGGGATAGGGATCCGGCCGCCGGGGAGGCAAGCTTCGTGCCCGGCGAGCCGGAGCGCCGCCGGGCACGATCGCGGAAAATGGGTCAGAGGTGATAGTTCGGTGCCTCGCGGGTGATCGTGACGTCGTGTGGGTGTGACTCGCGGAGCCCGCCGCCGGAGATCCGGACGAATCGGGTCCGGGTCCGGAGTTCGTCCACGGTCGCGCACCCGCAATAGCCCATCCCGCTCCTGAGCCCGCCCACGAGCTGGTAGAGCACGTCGTTCACCGGCCCCTTGTACGGCACACGACCTTCGATCCCCTCCGGAACGAACTTCCGGGCGGACTCGACCTCCCCCTGGAAGTAACGGTCGGCGGAACCCTCCTCCATCGCCGAGAGAGAGCCCATCCCGCGGATAGTCTTGTATCGGCGGCCTTCGAGGAGGAAGCTCTCGCCCGGGCTCTCCTCCGTGCCGCCCAGGATCGAGCCCATCATGACGGCGTGCGCGCCCGCGGCGATGGCCTTGACGATGTCGCCCGAGTACCGGATCCCGCCATCGGCGATCACGGGCACCGCGCCATCCACACCACGCACGGCTTCCATGACGGCCGTGAGCTGGGGCACCCCGACGCCGGTCACGACGCGGGTCGTACAGATGCTCCCCGGACCGACGCCGACCTTAACCGCGTCCGCGCCGCGTTCCACGAGTGCACGCGCACCGTCGAACGTCGCGACATTCCCGGCAATGATCTGGGCGTCCGGGAACGCCTCGCGCGTCCGCTCCAGACTCTTCAGGACACCTTCGGAATGGCCGTGGGCGGTATCGATCACGAGGACGTCGCAGCCCACTGCGAGGAGCTCGCGTGCGCGTGTGAGCTCCGCCTGGCTCGTGCCGATCGCTGCGCCGACGCGCAACCGGCCGTGGTCATCCTTGCACGCGTTCGGGTACTGCCGGCGCTTGATGATGTCCTTGACGGTGATCAGCCCCCGGAGCCTCCCTTCCTCATCCACGACGGGAAGCTTCTCGATCCGGTGCTCATGCAGGATTCGCTCGGCTTCGTCGAGAGAGGTGCCGACGGGAGCGGTCACCAGCCCTTCCCGGGTCATGACCTCGGAGATCGGCCGGTCCAGCTCGCGCTCGAACTGCAGGTCCCGGTTCGTGATGATCCCGACAAGACGGCCGTTCTCGTCGACCAGCGGGACGCCACTGATCGAGAACTCCTCCATGAGCTGGTGCGCCGCGCGGATCGGGCGGTCCGGCGTGAGCGTGATCGGGTTCAGGATCATCCCGCTCTCCGAGCGCTTCACCCGGTCGACTTCGGCGACCTGCCGATCGATCGACATGTTCTTGTGAATGATGCCGATCCCGCCGTTTCGAGCCATGGCGATCGCCATGCGGGACTCGGTCACGGTGTCCATGGCGGCGGATACCAGAGGTATCGGCAGCTCTATCCCGCGCGTCAGGCGAGTCCGGATGTCCGTGTCGGCCGGGTGAACGCGGGAATGCTGCGGGACCAGCAGTACGTCGTCGAACGTCAGCGCCTCGCCGGCAAAGCGCGGATGCCGCTCAACATCGATCATGGCGTCCCCTCATGATGCTCGAAGCCCGCCGTCCGTCACTCCCCTGCGGGAGGCGTGCGGACAGGCGGGCCTCGTATGTTCGATCTCGCGGTTTTCAGACCATCTTTCCATAGGGAAAGCTACCGCGGGCCGCTCGCCCCTGTCAAGCGTCGCTGGCGTTCTCCGGCTCCGGTTCCGAGCGACGATCAGCGCTCTCCGGTATCACGTCCACGGTCACCCCGGGCCCGCTGCCGGCGGGTATCGCCGGCCGGGTGACCGGCGCCGGAGCAAACACCTCACGGCCGGCCGAGGCGAGATCGTCGAGCAGCCTGCTCGCCGCGCCGAGCGCGCCCATTGTACGGCTCATGACGCTCGCCGCCACTGCCCGGGCACGCATCCCGTCCTCGACGCGTTCCGCAAAGCGCTCGAGCGCGCTCGGCGGCACCGTCCGAACCTCTGCGTATTTACTCTCCAGGAACTCGATGTAGTCGAGCACCTGGTAGAGCTGCGCGTCCGGCAGCGCCTCGAGCTTCCTCATGATCCGCTTTCTGGTCAACTCCTCCATCACGCTCGCCTCCTGCAGGCCGGTCGTTCGGACTCTCACAAGATAACTGCCGCAGCGGCGCGTCCGGAAGCGCGTGGCCGCGCGTCCGCGTCTGTCGTTGACAGCCGGCGGCGCGCGGCTCTAGCTTGCGGCCCGGGACGGAACTCGCGTCGGGTTCCCGTCTCTACGCGAATGACGCCTGATCGGGGGGTACATGGCGTTCTTGCCGTTGCGGTCCGTCTCTATCCCGGACACCACGAGCCGCGCATATCGACAGTGGCTCGGTTCGATAGCCGAAGCGCTCGATGATCCTTCGTGCGACCGGAACGAGCTCTGTCGGAGCATCCTCACGGACATCTACTACCCGACCCTGCGCGACGCACACCCTGACGAGCTGCCCGCGGCAACGCGCATCGCGCTGCTTCAGATGGACCCGCGCAACATCACGCTCGAACCCGAATACTACGCCGAGATCGACGCGCAACGTTACGCCAGGGTCAAGCCGCTGCTCTGGCTATGGGAGATGTTCGACAAGAGCCCGCTGGGCGAGAACGTGGAGCTGGGCGTTCGGTTCCGCCGGATCCTGGCCCGGCACATCTTCAAGCGCTGCGGCCGCGACTTCAAGTGCTTCCACTTCGTCAAGTTCTCGTTCGGCTACAACATGGAGGTAGGCGACGGGGTCACCGTGCACCGGCACGTCCTCCTCGACGATCGCGGCGGGATCGTGCTCGGCAATGGCGTGAGCCTCGCGGATTTCGTCAACGTCTACAGCCACAGCCACGATATCGGCGACGCGCGCGACATCGAGACGCCGGCCACGGTCCTCGGCGACGGCGTGCGCGTCACCTACCACGCGACCGTGCTCGCGGGCGTCCACATGGCGGCTGACGCAATGCTCGGGGCCATGGGCGTCGCGACGAAGGACATCGGCTCCGGGGAGGTGGCGCTCGGCATCCCCGCGAAGCCCAAGCTCTACAAGCCGCCGCGGGACGAGCGGCCCGAGCACCCGAAGACGAAGGACCCTCTGGCAGATCCCTGAGCGAACGGCCCGCGCGAGCGGGTCGTTCAGCTTTCCTCCTCCTCGTACCGTTCCTTCAGCTCCGCGACGACCGCCGGATCAGCCAGGGTCGTCACATCGCCCAGCGCGCGCCCTTCAGCAATGTCGCGCAGCAGCCGGCGCATGATCTTGCCGGAACGGGTCTTGGGCAGCTCGGCGGCGAACAGGACTTCGTCCGGGCGGGCCAGCGCCCCGATCTTGTCCACGACGTGCTGCCGCAGCGCCGACTTGAGATCCGGGTCTGGCTCGAACGGCTCCTTCAACGTCACGAACGCGACGATCGCCTGTCCCTTCAACTCGTCGGTCTTTCCGACGACTGCGGCCTCCGCGACGGCGCGGTGATCGACCAGCGCGCTCTCCACTTCCATCGTGCCGATCCGGTGCCCGGCAACGTTCAGCACGTCGTCGACGCGGCCGAGGATCCAGAAGTATCCGTCCTCGTCCCGCTTCGCGCCATCGCCCGGGAAATAGGTGTTCTCCCAGCGGGACCAGTAGTTGGCGCGGTAGCGGTCGTCATCGCCGTAGATCGTGCGGAGCATCCCCGGCCACGGTTTGGTGATCGCGAGGTACCCGGCCGGTACCTCCTCGCCCCGCTCGTTCAGCACCGAGGCCTGGATCCCGGGGAAAGCGACAGTCGCGCTCCCCGGCTTCGTCGCCGTGATCCCGGGAAGCGGCGTGATCATGATCCCGCCGGTTTCCGTCTGCCACCACGTGTCGACGATGGGACAGCGGCCTCCGCCGATGTGCTCGTGGTACCACATCCAGGCTTCCGGGTTGATCGGCTCCCCGACGGATCCGAGCAGACGAAGTGAGGACAGGTCGTAACGTTCCGGCCACTGCGGGCCCCAACGCATGAACGCACGGATCGCCGTCGGCGCCGTGTAGAACACCGACACGGCGTGCCGCTCGATGATCTCCCAGAACCTGCCGCGCTCGGGCCAGTCCGGCGCGCCCTCGTACATGATGACAGTCGCGCCGTTCGCAAGTGGACCATAGACGACGTAGCTGTGACCCGTGACCCACCCCACGTCGGCCGTGCACCAGAACCGGTCCTCCTCCTTCAGGTCGAAGACCAGCTTCGTCGTGGCGTAGACGTGCGTGAGGTAGCCGCCGGAGGTGTGCACGACGCCCTTCGGTTTTCCGGTCGTCCCGGAGGTGTAGAGGATGTAGAGCAGGTCCTCGGCGTCCATGTGCGCCGGCTCGGCGTGGATCGGCGCGCCCTCCATCAGCTCGTGGTACCAGTGATCGCGCCCGAACTTCATCTCGACCGGCGCGTCGAGCCCACCACCCCGGCGCACCACGATCACGTCCCGGATCGACGGCGCTTCGGCCACCGCGCGGTCCGCATTCGCCTTCAGCGGCACCACGCGACCCCGCCGGAAGCCGCCATCCGCCGTGATCAGCAGCCTGGCCTCGGCGTCGTTGATGCGGTCGCGCAGGCTCTCCGATGAGAAACCACCGAACACGACCGAGTGCGGCGCCCCGATGCGAGCGCACGCGAGCATCGCAATCACCGCTTCCGGGATCATCGGCAGGTAGATCGCCACGCGGTCACCTCGCCGTATCCCGAGATTCATCAACACGTTGGAGAACTTGCAAACCTCGCGGTACAGGTCCCAGTACGTGTACGCGCGGGAATCGCCGGGCTCGCCCTCCCAGATCAGCGCGACCTTGTTGCGCCGTGGCCCGCTCAGGTGCCTGTCGAGACAGTTGTACGAGACGTTCAGCTTCCCGCCCACGAACCAGCGGGCGTGCGGCGGGCGCCAGTCGAGCACCTGGCTCCAGGGCGAGAACCACTCCAGCTCCCTGGCCCATTCCTCCCAGAAGGCCCCCGGGTCGGCGGCAGCCCGCTCGTAGATGTCGGCGTCAGCCGCGTTGGCTCGAGCACGAAACCCGTCCGGCGGCGGAAAAGTGCGATCTTCCTGGAGGAGCGCTTCCAGCGCGATGTCGCGACCCGCCATGCCAGTTCTCCGGTCAGCGCGGTTTGGTTTTTGGGTATGTCGCCAAAGGTAGAGCCGCCCTGATGCCGGCGGCAAGCCGGCCGTCAGCGCTGCCGCCAGCCGTGACCCGCGCCCGCGTCCCCGCCGCCACCAATCCGGCGACGATCCGCGCGACGCGGCGCATGGCAGGGGAACATTGAGGCTGGTTCGACCGTACTCACGGTGCCCCGCGCCGTTCACGTCGGCCGGCGGCTTGCATTTCCCGCGCTCCCGTGCAGGCATTTTGCCGGGGTTGTGCAGCGGTCGCGTCCTGCGGCCGTGAAACGGTGTGCACTCAGGGAATGAACCGCGACGGCACCAGGAAGAAGATCCGGCGGATCGCCGCTCTCGGCGCGTTGGTACTCCACGCGTTGGTGGCCGTAGCGCTCCCCTACGCAGACGCTACCGGCGCGCCGACGTTCTCCAGCGTCGCGCACATCACTGAGCCGGGTACGTCGACGACATCGTCGGCGCACGACCAC
>DATMSC010000171.1:0-9064 GCA_035565595.1 Longimicrobiales bacterium
CGAAGAACCCCAAGCTCCTGGACTCGATAGTCGAAGAGCTGGCGCTCATCACGGGACAGCGGCCCGTGGTCACCCGTGCGCGCAAGTCGATCGCGAACTTCGGGATCCGCGCGGGTATGCCGCTGGGCGCGATGGTGACGCTGCGTGGCGCCCGGATGTACGAGTTCATGGATCGTCTGATCAATGTGGCGATTCCGCGCATTCGTGACTTCCGTGGCGTGCCGAGCCGCGCGTTCGATGGGCGTGGCAATTACGCGCTCGGAATCCGCGAGCAGATGGTCTTTCCCGAGATCGATTACGACAAGGTCCAGAAGGTCCACGGAATGGATGTGGTCGTCGTGACGTCGACCACGAAGGATGACCAGGCGTACGCGTTGCTGAGGGAACTGGGCATGCCGTTCCGAGGCGAGGTGCCGGTCACCGTGTCCATGAACGCGGTCGAGGAGACCGCCGGCACGGCCGCACGGTGAGTTGCGGCTCAGGGGTGTCATGGCAAGGAAAGCACTGATCGAGAGATCCCGACGGGCGCCGAAGTTTCAGGTGCGACATCGTAACCGCTGCAGCCGTTGCGGCCGGGCGCGGGCGTACCTCCGGAAGTTCGAGCTGTGCCGCATCTGTTTCCGGGAGATGGCGCTGAACGGCGAGATCCCGGGCGTGCGCAAGGCCAGTTGGTAGAGGGCGTCGCCGCCTGGCGGACGCCAGTCGTGAAGGATTCCTACAAGTCCGGTCGCCGTGGCCGGATACTATAGGGAGATTACCGCCGTATGATGACCGATCCCATCGGGGACATGCTCGCGCGCGTACGCAACGCGGGTAGAGCCCGACACAAGCGGGTGGACATGCCCGTGTCGAAGGCCAAGGTGGAAGTGGCGCGCATCCTCAAAGAGACGCACTTCATCCAGGACTACAAGATCCTGGACGACGGGCGCCATGGGGTGTTGCGGCTTTATCTCAAGTATTTCGAGGATCGCCCTATCATTCGCGGGCTCAAGCGCGTGTCGAAGCCGGGCCGACGGCACTACGTGAAGGCGGATGAGCTCCCCCGGGTTCGGGGCGGGCTGGGCGTGGCGATCATTTCGACGTCGCAGGGTGTCATGACGGACCGCGAGGCGCGTGCGAGGCACGTGGGCGGCGAGGTCGTGGCAACGGTGTGGTAGGGGAGGGCTGAATGTCGCGCATTGGAAAGAAGCCGATCCCCCTCCCCGCCGGCGTTACCGCCACGATCGAGGGCGGCGTAGTCCGGGTGAAGGGGCCGAAGGGTGAGCTCGAGCAGGCGGTGCGGCCCGAGATGACGGTCTCCATCGCTGATGGAGAGATCCGTGTGACCCGGTCGAGCGATGCCAAGACGCACCGCGCGTTCCACGGGCTCACGCGAGCGCTGATCGCGAACATGGTGCAGGGCGTGACCGATGGTTACCGGCGCGCATTGGAGATCGTGGGCGTCGGCTACCGCGCCGAAAAGCGGGGGAACACGCTGGTGCTGAACGTGGGCTATTCGCATCCGGTCGAGTATCCGGAGCCGGAGGGGATCACGATCTCGACGCCCAGCCCGACGGTCATCGTCGTCGAGGGGATCGACAAGGCGCAGGTTGGTCAGGTCGCC
Source organism: Longimicrobiales bacterium (assembly GCA_035565595.1). GTDB lineage: Bacteria > Gemmatimonadota > Gemmatimonadetes > Longimicrobiales > RSA9 > DATMSC01. The sequence continues at coordinate 1,604 of DATMSC010000171.1, forward strand.
GCGGAGATCCGCTCGGTACGGCGTCCGGAACCGTACAAGGGCAAGGGCATACGTTACCAGGGCGAGCAGGTCCGCCGGAAGGCCGGCAAGACCGGTTCGAAGTAGGCGGGCGGAGGAGAGTGATGGCGAAGACGAATCGTGCGGAGGAGCGCGAGGTCTCGCGCCTGCGGCGGCATCGCCGGGTCCGCAGGAAGGTCGAAGGCACGGCGGAGCGGCCGCGGCTCGTGGTCCACCGCTCGCTCAAGCACATACAGGGACATCTCGCCGACGATCGCTCCGGGAAGGTCCTTCTCGGGGTGTCCACGCTCGCGCCGGAGTTGAAGGCGCAGCGGGAAAGCGGCGACCTGAACAAGACGGCGCTCAGCCGTGCGGCCGGAAAGCTGCTCGCGGAGAAGGCGAAGGCAGCCGGCGTGGAGCGCGTCGTTTTCGACCGCGGCGGCTACCTGTACCACGGCCGCGTGGCTGCGTTCGCCGAGGGCGCCCGCGAGGGCGGACTCGAGTTCTGACGTACGCTCGACGATAAAGAGGCAAGGAGACGCAAGAGCATGGCAAGAGAGCCACGGAGCGGACGTCGGGCTCGCGGGGAAGCGGACCTCGTCGAGAACGTGATCTTCGTCAACCGTGTGGCGAAAGTCGTGAAGGGCGGCCGCCGGTTTTCTTTCACGGCGCTCGTCGCCGTGGGTGACCGGGAGGGTCGTGTCGGCCTGGCCATCGGGAAAGCGAACGAGGTATCCGAGGCGATCCGCAAGGGTCTCGAGCAGGCGAGGCGCGAGCTCGTCGAGGTTCCGCTGATCGATGGGACGATCCCGCACGAGGTAATCGGGCGGAAGGGCGCCGCGCGCGTCCTCCTCAAGCCGGCCGGAGCCGGTACCGGCGTCATTGCCGGTGGTCCGGTACGCGCTGTACTCGAGGCTGTCGGTATCACCGACGTCCTCACCAAGAGTCTGGGGTCGAATAACCCGATCAACGTGGCGCAGGCCACGCTCGCCGGGTTACAGGAGCTGATCACACCCAAGCAGGCGGCAATGGAACGGGGTATCCCCGTTGAGGCGCTGGGGGTGAAGAGTGGCGGATGAGAGCACCAAGCTGTTGAAGATCACGCAGGTGAGGAGCGGGATCGGACGACCGAGCAACCACCGGGCCACGCTCCGAGCACTGGGGCTCCGGCGGCACCAGCAGTCCGTGATCCACAGCGACTCACCGGGTATTCGGGGCATGGTCCGACAGGTCCGGCATCTCGTAGTGGTCGAGGAGCTGGATGGAGGCGATGAAGCATGACGGACCTGAGCAATCTGCGGCGGCCCGCGGGCGCGCATCGCGCGGCGAAGCGGCTCGGTCGGGGTCCCGGCTCCGGGCTGGGCAAAACGTCGGGCAAGGGACACAAGGGCCACAAGGCCCGCACCGGTGGCAAGACCCCGGTATGGTTCGAAGGCGGGCAGATGCCGCTCCAGCGGCGGCTGCCGAAGCGCGGCTTCAAGAACGCCTTCCGGAAGACGTACGAGATCGTCAACCTGCGCGACCTGGACCGGATCGAAGCCGACGAGATCACCCTCGAGCTGCTGCACCAGCGCCGGGTCATCGATCTCGGGAAGAAGCGTCCGGTCAAGATCCTGGGTGACGGCGAGATCCAGCGGAAGGTGACGGTGCAGGCGCACGCGGTGACGGCGAGCGCGCGGGCGAAGATCGAGGCGGCAGGCGGAACGGTCGAGCTGCTGGAGAGCTGAAGTAATGGCCAACCCCATCCCCAACCTGTTCCGCGTGCCGGAGCTGAAGAGCAAGATCCTCTTCACGCTCATGGCGCTGCTGATCTATCGCGTCGGCGCGCACATTACGGCGCCCGGCATCAACGTCAACGTCCTGCGGGATCAATTCGCGGCGCTGGGCGGCACGCTCTTTGGCGTCTACGACATGTTCGTGGGCGGCTCGCTCTCGCGGGCCACCGTCTTCGCGCTCGGGATCATGCCCTACATTTCGGCCAGCATCATGTTCCAGTTGCTGGCTGCCGTCTTCCCGACCATCGAGAAGATGCAGAAGGAAGGCGAAGACGGGCGGAAGAAGCTCACGCAGTGGACGCGGTACGCGACGGTCGGGCTGGCTTTCGTGCAGGCGTACGGGTACGCGGTCTTCGTGCAGGGGTTCCAGGGTGCCGTTCTCTATCCCGGGATCCTCTTTCTGTTCTCGACCGCGCTGATCCTGACGACCGGTGCCATTTTCGTCATGTGGCTCGGTGAGCAGATCACCGAACGCGGGCTGGGGAACGGTGCGTCACTTCTCATCTTCTTCTCGATCATCGAGGGATTCCCCCGCGGCGTGGTGAGCACGTTCGAGGCCGTCTCGGCCGGACTGATCAGCGTGCCGATGGTCGTCGTGCTCGCCGTCGTCCTGGTGGCCGTGGTCGCCGGCGTCGTGCTCATGACCATGGCGAGCCGGAAGATCCCGGTGCAGATCCCGCGGAAGGTGATCGGGCGGGGGCGCGTGCGCGAGGGGCAGAAGAGCTTCATCCCGCTACGCATCAATTCGGCGGGCGTGATGCCGATCATTTTCGCCCAGTCTATCATCATCGTGCCTGGCACGATCGCGGCGTTCAGCAACATCGGATTCCTGCAGCGGCTGTCGGAGATCTTCCAGCCGGGGCAGTGGCTCTATTACGTGACGTACGCGATATTGATCGTATTCTTCACGTACTTCTACACTTCCATCATCTTCAACCCGGTCGACCTCGCCGAGAACCTGAAGAAGCAGGGCGCGTTCGTGCCCGGCGTGAAGCCGGGCGCGCGCACGGCCGAGTACATCGATTACGTGCTCAGCCGCGTAACGCTCGCGGGCTCGATCTACCTGGCGCTGATCGCACTGCTGCCGTTCTGGATTTTCGACTTTTTCGGGATCCAGGCGGCGTTCGCCTTCGGAGGCACGTCCATGCTGATCGTCGTGGGCGTCGGCCTCGATACGGTCCAGCAGGCACAGCAGCACCTGCTGCTCCGTCACTACGAAGGCTTCATGAAGAAGGGCAGGGTGCGATTCCGCGGCCGGCAGCGGTTCATGTAGTGGGGCCGGAAAGGCAATGAATCTCATCCTTTTGGGCGCGCCCGGTGCCGGAAAGGGCACCCAGGGCGCGCTGCTTTCGAAGTCACACGGACTTCACCGTATCTCGACCGGGGATCTGCTCCGTAACGCCGTGCGTAACCGCACGCGCCTCGGCGAAGAGGCCCGTCCGTACATGGAAGCCGGCGAGCTGGTGCCGGACGGGATCATCCTCGGGCTGATCCGGGAGGTGCTGAGCGAAGAGGCCGCGGCGGAAGGGAAGCCCGGTGGCTACATCTTCGACGGCTTTCCGCGTACGTTGCCGCAGGCGGAGGCGCTGGACGGGATACTCCAGGACCTCGGCATGCGCCTCGACGCCGTCGTCGTGATCGACGTGCCGGAGGATGCCCTCGTGCAACGGATAAGTGGGCGGAGGAGCTGTCCCGCCTGCGGTGCAGTCTTCAACGTCTATCTCGATCCTCCGAGGCAGGAGGGAGTGTGTGACGCCTGTGGCTCGCCGCTCGAGCAGCGGTCCGATGACGACGCGGATACTGTCCGCCGTCGACTGCAGGTCTACCGTAGGGACACTGAGCCGCTGATCGATTATTACCGAAAGAGCCCGACACAGGTCATCACCATTGACGGCTCACAGCCGCCCGATGTGGTGAACCACCATGTGCAGGAGGCGCTGGCCCGGTGATCTTTCTCAAGACTCCCGGGGAGATCGATGCGATCGCCGAGGCAGGCCAGATCCTTGCCGACCTGTTCGATCACATTGTCGAGTTCATCCGCCCGGGAGTCACGACCGCAGAGCTGGACGCCATCGCTGAGTCATTCATCCGTAGCCATCCCGGAGCTGAGCCCGCGTTCAAGGGGCTATACGGGTTCCCGGCGTCGATCTGTGCTTCCGTGGATGACCAGGTTGTGCACGGTATTCCCGGAAACCGCGCGCTGCGGGACGGCTCGATCATTACCATCGACGCCGGCGTGAAGCTGAATGGCTGGTATGCCGACGCGGCGCGCACGTATCCGGTCGGTGAGATCGACGACGCGGCGAGGACGCTCCTCGACGTCACGAATACCGCGCTGGAGCGCGGCATCGCGGCTGCCGTGAGTGGCAGTCACCTGGGCGATGTCGGGCACGTTATCCAGCAGACGGCAGAATCCGCGGGCTTCTCAGTGGTCCGCGATCTGGTAGGTCACGGGATCGGTCGCGGGCCGCACGAGGATCCGCAGGTCCCCAACTGGGGTCGCCCGGGCCGGGGGCTTCGCCTGCAGCCGGGACTCGTCATCGCCATCGAACCGATGGTCAACGAGGGCGGGCCGGAAGTGCGTACGCTCGCCGACCGATGGACCGTCGTAACCGCCGACCGCCGGCGGAGTGCTCACTTCGAGCAGACCGTCGCGGTTACTGCCGAAGGCCCGCGGATCCTGACCGTTCGCCCTGGCGCCGGCACTGCATCGCCAGTGGAGCGGGACGGCAACGGGCTTGATTCATGATCCCGGGGTTGGTATACTACATAGCTGTTCGAGAATCTCAGGGGTGCGTACGGCCATGAAAGTGCGGAGCAGCGTAAAACCCATCTGTGAGCATTGCAAGGTGATCCGGCGAGCCGGCGTGCTCAGGGTCATCTGCAAGAAGAACCCACGGCACAAGCAGCGACAGGGATAGGTATATGGCCCGAATCGCAGGTGTCGACCTGCCGCGGTCCAAGCGGATCGAGATCGCTCTGACGTACATCTACGGGATCGGCCCGTCGCTGGCGCGCAAGATCCTGGAGCAGACCGGGGTGAATCCGGACCGGCGGGTGCACCAGCTCACCGATGATGAGGTGAACCGGTTGCGGCGCACCATCGAGAACCAGCACAAGGTCGAAGGCGCGCTCCGCACCGAGGTGTCGATGAACATCAAGCGCCTCATGGATATCGGTGCGTATCGCGGACTGCGGCACCGGCGGGGGTTGCCGGTGCGTGGGCAGCGCACGCACACGAACGCGCGCACGCACAAGGGTCCCCGGCGCGCGATCGCGGGGAAGAAGAAGGCCCCGCGGAAGTAGTTGGGGCCGGGTGACGGCTACTGTGATCGACCACAGGAAGCCGAAGTGGTGGAAAATACGGGAAGCGTGAACGGAGCGGATGGCTAATCCCAAGAAGTCTCGGACCAAGCGCACGCGGAAGAGCGTGGATGCGGAGGGCGTGGCGCATATCGTGGCCACGTTCAACAACACGCTGATTTCGATCACGGATCTGGCCGGGAACGTGGTCGTCTGGGGGAGCGCCGGCAAGGCCGGTTTCAAGGGGTCGAAGAAGTCGACCCCGTTCGCCGCGACGGTGGCGGCGGAACAGGCCGGCCGCGAAGCGGCGAATCTCGGGATGAAGCGCGTGCACGTGCGGGTACAGGGTCCCGGGAGCGGCCGGGAGTCCGCGATCCAGGCGCTCGCTGCGGCGGGTCTCCAGATCCGGTCGATCCGTGACGTCACGCCGATTCCGCACAACGGTTGCCGCCCGCCGAAGAAGCGGCGAGTCTGAGTCGGCGCCGTTGCGCCGGGATAGCCGGAGAGGCGGGTTGACGGAACGTAAACCGCACGGCCGTCGGGCGGGACGAAGTTCCAAGCGCAGTAACGACGAGGAGAAGACGGTAAACACATGGGTAGGTATACCGGGCCGGTTTGCAAGCTCTGCCGCCGCGAGGGGCAGAAGTTGTTCCTCAAGGGCACCAAGTGCTTCACCGAGAAGTGCCCGATCGAACGCCGCAACTACGCGCCGGGCCAGCACGGCCTTGCACAGGCGCGCCGACGCAAGTCCAGCGATTACGCCCAGCAGCTTCGCGAAAAGCAGAAGGTCAAGCGCATCTACGGCGTTGGGGAGCGTTACTTCAAGACGCTGTTCGAGCGGGCCGCGAAGCACACGGGTGTCACGGGCGAGAACCTCCTCATCGCACTGGAGCAGCGTCTCGACAACGTGGTGTACCGGCTCGGCTTTGCTTCCAGCCGCAACCAGGCGCGCCAGCTCGTCCGACACCGCCATGTCGAGGTAAACGGCAGGGTCGTGGACATTCCCAGCTATCAGGTGCGACCCGGCGACGAGATTCGTCTCCGCGCTGCGTCGCGTGATCTGTTGCCGGTCCAGGCCTCGATCGAGTCCAAGAGCCGGCCGGAGATCGTGCGTTGGCTCGCAGTCGACGAGGCCACGCGCACCGGCCGCATGTTGGAGCGTCCGACGCGCGCGGACATTCCGCTGGCAGTGCAGGAGCAGCTCATTGTCGAGCTCTACTCGAAGTAGCCCATCTCATTGCGTGTCGCCGGCCACTGGCCGGGGAGGGGAACCGTGGAGCTAGGTCTCACCGGGTTTGTATTGCCGCAGCGCGTCGAAGTCAGCCACCGCTCCGCGGATGGCCGCACGGCGCAATTCGTACTGAGCCCGCTCGAGCGCGGTTTCGGGCAGACGATCGGGAACACGGTACGCCGCATTCTGCTGTCGTCGCTGCCGGGCGCCGCGGTGTGGGGCTTTCGGATGGATGGCGTGGTGCACGAGCACCAGACGGTTCCGGGCGTGGTGGAGGATGTCCATCAGATCATCCAGAACCTGAAGTCGCTGGTCGTCACGCTGGACGAGGAGAAGGAGCGGGCCACGCTGGAGCTCAAGGCCTCGACTCCCGGTCCGGTGACGGCCCGGGCGATCGAGCGGCCGGGTCCGGTTCGCCTGCTGAATCCGGATCACCACCTGTTCACGCTCCAGGACGAGCGCGAAGTGAACATGGTGCTGTATATCGACCGCGGCCGCGGATTCGTGCCCGCGGAGCAGCATCCTCTGGAGAAGGATTCGCCCGTGGACCTGGTACGGGTGGATTCGATCTACAACCCTGTGCTGCGGGCGAACTTCGCGGTCGACGAGACGCGCGTCGGTCAGCGGACGGACTTCGACCGCCTGACGATCCTGGTCGAGACCAACGGCAGCATTACGCCCGAGGATGCCATGGCGTACGCCGCGGAGCTGGCGCGGAAGCACCTGAGCTACCTGCTGGCGTTCGGTGATGGCGGTGCAGCACCGGCTCCGGTGCCGGGCGCCGTTCGCGTCCCGGCGCCGCTCAAGGATCTGTTGCAGCGGCCGATCGACCAGCTCGCTGAGCTGTCCATCCGTTCGGTGAATTCACTGAAGAAGGAGTCGATCATCACGCTCGGCGACCTCGTGAGGCGGACGGAGGAGCAGATGCTGGCGATCGACAACTTCGGGGTGAAGTCGCTCGAGGAGATCCGGCAGCTCCTGGACGAGCACAACCTTCACTTCGGCATGCGCCTGCACGAGGGTGCCGATGGGGAGCTGTACCTGCTCGATCAGCAGGCCGGGGATGGCTCCCAGGAAGCGGAGCTGGTCGAAGCGGGCGATGAGGAGCGGTAGGAGATGAGACACCGGAAGAAGGGTCGGCATCTGTCGCGTCCC
>DATMSC010000172.1:0-2850 GCA_035565595.1 Longimicrobiales bacterium
CACTACAACAGCGAATCAGCCCGCCGCGCAGCCCTGCCCGCCTGGCTGCACTTCTACAATCACCACAGGCCCCACACTGCGATCGGGAAGCTCCCGCCCATCAGCCGGATCTCAAACAACCTGCCTGGGCAGTACAGCTAGCGCTCGTGCAGAGACCTGGTTGGGTGCCGCTCAGAAGCGGCGACGTGCTGCGCATGGGCGGCTTTGCGTCGACACTTCCGGCGAATCAAACCCCACACACGATCCAGTTTGCGCGTTAAGTCGACACTTTGGCTAGAGTAGGTCGCGGGTGATCGCTTTTGGCACCCGGTGTCACTCGAGGAGGAGTCGCAGATGAGGTTGAACAACGAAGTCGCTCTGATCACCGGAGGCGGATCAGGTATGGGACGCGCCGGCGCAATCCGCTTCGCCGCGGAAGGCGCGCGTGTTGTCGTCGTGGACATCAATCAGCAGGCGGCTGAGGAGACGCGCGACCTCATCGCGCAGGCAGGCGGTGAGGCCATCGCGGTGCGCGCGGACGCCGCGTCTGCGGCCGACAACGAGGCCGCGGTCGCAGCAGCCATCGAGCGTTTCGGCAAGCTGACCATCGTCTGGGCGAACGCGGGCATCCCCGCTCCGGCGACTCCCATCGAGGAGACGGCACCCGAGACCTTCGACCGCCTCTTCGCGGTCAACTCGCGTGGCCCGTGGCTCGCCGCTCGGGCCGCCGCGCCGGCGCTTCGCGAGGCAGGAGGCGGATCCATCGTCATCACCGCGTCACTCTCGGGGCTGAAAGGCCGTCCGGGTAACAGCGCCTACGCGTCCTCCAAGGGCGCCGCGGCCATGCTGACCAAGGCGCTGGCCGTGGAGTTCGCCCCCGATATCCGAGTGAACTCAGTGTGCCCCGTCGCCACGGACACGCCCATGCTCCCCGAGTTCACCAAGACGGCGCCGGACCCCGATGCCGCGCGTGACAAGGTGGTCTCCGGTATCCCGATGAAGCGTCTCGCGACAGCGGATGACATCGCCAACGCGGCGCTCTTCCTCGCCTCGTCGGAGGCCGCAATGATCACGGGCCACAACCTGCCCGTCGACGGAGGCTCGCTCGCATGAGTGGCGTGGAGCTGCTCGAGGCCTACGGGTCCGTCGTCGACGGCGAGCATCGCGTTGGAGGCGACTCCTGGTTCACCACCTACGATCCCGGCACAGGAGAGGCGCTCGCGCGCGTGCACCGCGGTGGCGAGCGCGAGGTGGACATGGCGGTGCGCTCGGCGTACGCCGCATGGCACGCCTGGAAGACTATGCCTGGCGTCGAACGCGGCCGCATCATGCTCAAGGTGTCGGCTGCGCTCCTCGAGAACGCGGAGGGTCTGGCTCGCATAGAGTCCCTCGATAACGGCAAGCCTCTGCGGGGCGCGATGCAGGACATCGCGGTCGCCGCACGCTACTTCGAGTACTACGCAGGCCTCGCCGACAAGCTCCAGGGCGAGACCATCCCGATCGGTGATCAGCACCACTCCTACACGCGGCTCGAGCCGTATGGAGTGACCGGACATGTCGTTCCCTGGAACGCTGCGATGCAGCAGGCGGCGAGGAGTGTCGCTCCCGCGCTCGCGGCCGGCAACACCGCGGTCATCAAGCCCGCCGAGGACACCTCGCTCGCGTGCGTCCATTTCGCTCTGATCGCGGTCGAGGCGGGCCTTCCGGCCGGAGTGATGAACGTTGTGACCGGTCTTGGCGCCGAGGCGGGTGCTGCGCTCGTGCGGCACCGTGACGTCCGCCGCATCACCTTCACCGGCTCGGTCCCGACCGGCCAGGAGGTCATGCGTCAGGCCGCGGCGAACCTCAGCCCGGTCACCCTCGAGCTCGGAGGGAAGTCGCCGAACATCGTGTTCGAGGACGCCGACCTCGACGTAGCTGCTGCCGGCTCCGCGATGGCCATCAACGTGAATGCGGGCCAGGTCTGCGCTGCGGGAAGCCGCCTGCTCGCTCACCGCAGCATCCACGACGAGTTGGTGGAGCGCCTCGTGGAGATCGACCGCAAGGTGCGTTTGGGGCACGGGATCGAGGACCCCGACATGGGCCCGATCACGACCGCCGCACAGTTCGCCAAGGTCAAGGACTACCTCGAGCTCGGCGTCTCAGAGGGTGCGCGGGTGGCCGTCGGCGGGGACGTGCCGTCCGATCCGGACCTTCGAGCCGGGCAGTTCATCCTGCCCACGATCTTCACGGGCGTCGACAACGGCATGCGTATCGCACAGGAAGAGATCTTCGGTCCCGTCCTGTGCGTGATCCCCTTCGACACCGAGGAAGAGGCGGTCCGCATAGCCAACGACACCAAGTACGGGCTGACTGCAGGAATCTGGACGAACGACCTCGGGCGTGCACACCGGGTCGCGGCGAGACTCGACGCGGGCCAGGTATCGGTCAACGACTACTTCGCGGGCGGTATCCAGGCTCCCTTCGGCGGGTTCAAGGAAAGCGGATTCGGGCGTGAAAAGGGAGTTGAGGCGATCTATCACTACGTGCAGACCAAGACGGTCAGCATGAAGATCGGGTGACGCGGTGTCTGAGTGGACCGACGGGGCGCTCGACAGCGCACGGCGGCGAGCCCGCTCCTTCGAACGGGGGGCGCTCCCCGCGGACGCCGAACGCGTCGCGAGGCATTGCGTTCTCGACTGGTTCGGGTGTGCGGTGGCCGGGGCGCGCACGGACGCCGCGCGCATCGTGCGGAACGTCACGCCGGCCCACGTCGGCGATGACGCGGCCGGCCTGGTGGGGGTGCGCGGGAGTCGCTCGCTCGCCGACGCCGCCCTCGTGAACGGTGTGGCATCGCACGCCTTGGACTTCGACGACCTCCATCCAGGTATG
>DATMSC010000173.1:0-1924 GCA_035565595.1 Longimicrobiales bacterium
GGCCCTTCTCAACGGCATTGCGGGCAAGCAGTCCCGCGCCGATGAGCACACTCGGGTTCGAAGTGTTGGTGCAGCTCGTGATGGCTGCGATAACGACGTCGCCGTGGCCAAGGTCGAAGTCCTTGCCGGGGACTTTGAACCGGGCACTGGTGTCGCCAGTCTTGCGGTACTCGGTCTCGAGCGCGGTCGCAAAGCCGCTCGCCACCTTCTCGAGGGCGATCCGTCCTTCCGGCCGCTTCGGTCCGGCCATGGACGGCTCCACCGTACCGAGGTCGAGCTCCAGCGTGGTCGTGAAAACCGGATCGGGGGAGTCGGCCGTACGGAACAGGCCCTGAGCCTTGGCGTAAGCCTCGACCAGCGCGATTCGGTGCGGGTCACGCCCCGTCAGCTCCAGATACTCGAGCGTTGCCTTGTCGACGGGGAAGAAGCCGCAGGTCGCGCCATACTCGGGCGCCATGTTGGCGATGGTTGCCCGGTCGGCGATCGTCATGTGATCGAGGCCAGGACCGTAGAACTCGACGAACCGGCCGACGACCCCGTGCTTGCGCAGCATCTGCGTCACGGTGAGCACGAGGTCGGTGGCGGTGACGCCCTCCTTCAGCCGGCCGGTCAGCTTGAAGCCGACGACCTCGGGAATGAGCATGGACTGGGGCTGGCCGAGCATGGCCGCCTCAGCCTCGATGCCGCCCACACCCCAGCCCAGCACGGCGAGGCCATTCACCATAGTCGTATGGCTGTCGGTGCCGACGAGCGTATCGGGGAAAGCGTAGGTCTCGCTGCCGACGTCGCGGGTCCAGACCGTCTGCGCCAGGTACTCGAGGTTGACCTGGTGGCAGATGCCGGTACCCGGCGGCACGACGCGAAAGTTCGAGAAGGCGCCCTGGCCCCACTTCAGGAACTCGTAGCGCTCCAAGTTCCGCTGGTATTCCAGCTCGACGTTGCGGGCAAAGGCCCGCGGGGAGCCGAACTCGTCTACGATCACCGAGTGGTCGATGACGAGATCGACCGGGACGAGCGGGTTGATCTTGCGGGGGTCACCGCCGAGCGTATTCATGCCGTCCCGCATCGCTGCAAGGTCGACGACAGCCGGAACGCCGGTGAAGTCCTGCATCAGCACGCGGGCCGGGCGAAAGCCGATCTCCTTTTCGACCTTGCCGCGGTTTTCGAGCCAGGCAGAGATCGCGGCGATGTCCTCTTTCGTTACAGAGCGGCCATCCTCATGCCGCAACAGGTTCTCCAGCAGGACCTTCATCGCGTACGGCAGGCGGGATATGCCGGAAAGGCCGTTCTTCTCGGCATCGGGCAGCGAGAAGTAGGTGTAGGTCTTGTTCTGGACGGTGAGTGTCTTGCGGCTTTTGAAACTGTCCAACGACACGGGTTCTTGCGCGGTCACGTTCTGTCCTCCATCCGAGCAATTACAGCCGCGCCGCCGGAGCGCCGGCGGAGGGAGCAACCCCGTTTTTGCGCTAGCGTCGATTGAAGCGTGCTTCTTATATAACCGCCCTCGCGCGAGGGCCAGTACACCATTGTCCCGGTCCCTTGCGGTTCGGGACCCATATGATCAGCGGTAAGACGGACATAGTGACCGAGGACAATACCCGCAACTCTGATCGCTCTGTTGAGACGCAGCTCATCGTCGAGAGCTTGGCGGTGGAGCGAGGCGGACGTCGTGTTATTTCCGAGCTCTCCTTCAAGGTTGCTGCGGGCGAGGCCCTTTTGCTGACGGGACCGAACGGCGCGGGAAAGACGACGCTCTTGAAAGCAATCGCGGGCTTCGTGCCGCCGAATACCGGCCGCGTGGTCCTGACCGGCGCTGACGGAGATCATCCGCTTGCTGAGCGGACGCATTACATCGGCCATACGAACGGCGTACGGTCGACGCTGACGGTCGAGGAAAACGCGCAGTTCTGGGCACAGTATCTCG
>DATMSC010000174.1:0-7670 GCA_035565595.1 Longimicrobiales bacterium
CAGCTCGTCTGGATTGAGCTCTATCGATGCCGCCTCCACGTTCTCGCGCAGGCGGGCGGGGTTCCGAGTCCCGGGAATCGCCAGAATGTGATCCCCGCGCGAGAGCACCCACGCCAGCGCGAGCTGAGCCGGCGTGACACCTTTGGCGGTTGCGAGATCCCGCACCGCGTCCGCTATCCTCAGGTTCTGCCGGAGGTTCTCGCCCTGGAACCGTGGGTGCCGCCGCCGCACATCGGCCTCGGCGAGGTCGTCTTCGGAGCGGATGGTGCCGGTCAGGAATCCCCGTCCGAGCGGGCTGTACGCCACGAATGCAATCCCAAGCTCGCGACAGAGCGAGAGCAATCCCGATTCCGGCTCGCGCGACCAGAGCGAGTATTCGGTCTGCAGCGCCGCGATCGGGTGCACGCTGGCCGCCCTCCTGATCGTCGCCGGCGAGGCTTCGGACAGCCCGATCCAGCGGACCTTGCCCTCGGCGACCAGGTCGGCCATTGCGCCTACCGTCTCCTCGATCGGTACGTCCGGGTCCACGCGGTGCTGGTAGTACAGGTCGATCGGTTCCGTCCCGAGGCGCCTCAGGCTCCGGTCACACGCCGCGCGCACGTACTCGGGCCGGCCGCTGACCCCGAGAAGCGCGCCGTCCGGTCCCCGCACGACACCGAACTTGGTCGCGATCACGACCCCGTCCCGCCTGTCGGCGAGCGCGCGCCCCACCACCTTTTCGCTGTCGCCGTCGGTGCCGTACGCATCGGCTGTATCGAACAGTTGCACCCCCATGTCGAGCGCCTCGTGGATGAGGCGGATCGACGCGGCTTCATCCGCGGGACCGTACAGCCCCGCCAGCCCCATGCAACCCAGACCGACGGCGCCGACCTCCGGCCCGCTCCTCCCGAGAAGTCGTTGTATCATGTTGAAGGGAACGACGGATTGAAGGGCGGCCGTCTCCCCGCTGTCGGGGAGACGGCCTCGTCTGAAAGGATCATTCGGCCATGGTTCGGTTCGCCAGCACCTGAGCCCGCTGCCGCATACCCTGGTCGATGAGATTACGGATCCTCGTGCTAGACCTGTACTGAGCGAGCAGGGGCCGGGTCAGCGCGAGATCCCGGACCGTGAATGCCAGGATCGTCGCCATGACGTGGCCCTCTTCCGTGCCCGTCTCGCGGAATCGACGCTGGAAATCCCGCAACACCGCCTCGAACTCCGGCTCATACCACTCTTCCGGAGCGGCCCGGAGCGTAACGAACTCGGCCATGACCTGCGAGAACGCGGGATCCGGCGGGCGGTGCCAGAATGCGACATCGGCCCCGAAGTCGTCGATCTGGGTGGGCAGGTACAGCGTGGCTCCCCTCGGCACCTCGCGAATCAGAGCCGGATTGTACCTACGGACTTCGTCGGCCGAGAGGCCGGTTCGCCGCGTGACCTCGCCGATCGGAATCGCCCGCGTGGTGCGCATGGCATAGATCCGCTCCTGCGGGATCGTCTCCCGGAAGTGCTGCACCGTTTGCATGGTGCCGAAGACCATTTCCGAATAGAGATACGACCGCGGGCCGTACGTCCCGTACACGTCCTGGAAGGTGCGCGGCGAGAAGTCGCGCAGATCACGCACGAAATCCGCGCCTACGAGGTAGCGCTCACGGCTCTCCGTGGCGCCGAGCCGCTCGCCCGACGTGATGACCCGCCCCACGTTGGCCGCGCCGGCGTGATGCTCCGAGAGCGCCGGGATGAACGATCCGTACTTGGTGGCCAGAACGGTCAGATAAGCCGCGCAGTACTGCGCCTGCGTGGTCTGGTTGTAGCCCTCGATCACGATCGGCGAATCGCGCTTCAGCCGCTCCCAGTTCGCGGGCAACCACTGGCAGAAGCCGAGCGCCCTGGCCTCCGACCTCACCGTACCACTGAGCCCGGATTCGATCAGCGCCTGGGCAAGGCCGATGTCGGCGGGCACGCCGAAGCGCTCGTAGATCGCGCCCCATTCTTCCAGGAACGAGCCGTACCGTTTGGCGTTCGGAAGGACGAAGTTGCCGCGCGTGGCGTTGTGGACCACGGGACCCGCAACAGACTCCAGGATCTCGGCCACCCGAGCGCGCCGCTGTGTCAGATTCGAGGGCAGCGAAACGTTCGAGATGATCGTGCCCAGCTCCGGGTCGGCCCACTCGCCGTCGCGTCGCCAGTTGCCATTGTTCGGGAGCGTTGCGAGGACGCGCCCGGTAGCGGCCTCGGCGAACACGACAGATCCGTCGGGAATCGTGAAGACGCTGTGCCAGAACGAATAACCCGGCCGGAACGCCTGGATCGCGGCGTGATCATCGGCCAGGCGAGCTGCGGCCGTCTCCCGCACCACGACATCCGCAGAGGGCGGGGTGTCGCGCTCCACGGCGCTGAGAGCTACGTCTTCCATCCACGTGTCCAGCGCGCTCGGCGTGTCGCCGAGGGGTTGTGACGCCGCGGCGGAGGGCATGCTCACCAGACCCGCCACGACAACGGCCACGATACCGAAGCTGATCGCTCTCATCTCGCAACGATCCGGTGAGGGTCCCTTCACGAGCGTTCGCGGGGAGCTCCACGTGATCCCACGAGCGTTCCGGTGCTGTGCGTCACGTCGGCTCCAGCGCGAATTCCGGGCCGGGGCGGCCGGGCCGCGCGGCGGCAACCGCCGGCGGAACTGCCGCAGTTTTGCTCATTTACGGGCAATGTACCCGTTCGGCGCCGCCACGTCAACGTGTCGCGGTCGTCAGCGGATCGTGGCGGATCCGGTCCAGCCGCTTCCCTGATCCATGCAACGCCGGAATGCGGCGCGATAGAACGCGGCTTCTCCATGGAGACGGCGCCTGTCGGCGGGATCTTGCGCCTCCGCCGCGGACAGCACTGCCTCGGCATACGCACTGGCCGCATAGACGGGAGCGTACGCACGGGTCGCGCGAGCCAGTTCCTCCACGTTCTCGCGGCTGGCCCGCGCACATTCCCGGATCCATCGCCGGACCACGGTGGCGGGCACGCCGAACTCGACGGCGGCGCCGGCGATGTCCCAGGCGGCGTCCACCGGACCGGGGCCCCGGTAACCGTCACCGTGTTCGAGCGCGTCCACCTTGGCGACACGCGTCCTCGTGCGGATCCATTCGTGCGGCTGCATCCGGGCGTCCGCCACCACGGCCTCCCTCGCGGGGAGCGACTCCAGGGCGCCGATCACCGCGTGCATCGCCCCGACCGGAATGCCCGGTACCGCCGCGCAGTTCTCCAGGAACGCGCCGACGACTTCTTCAACATCTACAGCACGACCGGTTGCAAAGGTGCCATGCCGACCGACCAGGTAGCGCGTGATCGCGTCCATTTCCGAGGTCCCGAGTCGCTCGCCACGGTGGAGAGGCGTCCCATTCAGCCACGGCAGCACCGCGAATCCCGAATCGTACGCCGCTGGCGGTGCGATCAGCCCTCGCGAAGCGAGCAGCTCGGCCCGTACTCGCGATTCGTCCCGCGACGGACCCAGGCCCGCGTATCTGATCTGCCACCGGTGGCCCCGGGTGTCGGTGGTGAGATACTTCGACCGCTCGAACCCGGTGCACGCGGGAAGGATCGCCGCACCCGGGACGAGTCGCCGCCAGCGGCCGCCCCCGATCTCCACGGGATCCGCCAGGCCGAAACGCGAAGCGACGATTTCCGGCCGCCTGTCGTGACCGGTATCCCGGTAACTCCTGACCCCGGCGTACCACGCTCGCCGACGCTCCGGCGCCAGCGGCATGTCTCCGCCGCGGCTCCCCAGGAAGACGATCCGGTCCGCGGGGACCCCGAGCCCCCGGAGCCACGCGTTGACGCATTCGAACGTCTCACCTGTCGCGCCCGGACCCTCGTCCACGACGAGGACGTCCGTACACTCGCCCGTGCACGCCCGAACGAACTCCCGAAGCCCCCGCGCCGCGGCAACCCGCCGGCTTCCGATGGGCCCGCGCGGACGTACCGTCGCGCTCCGCTCGGCTCCGCATACGGCCGCTACCACGGCTGACAGGCTCGTACCGATACTTCGCACACCGACAACCAGCGCCCTGGCCGCTGTAGTCGCACCCACCTCGCTCACGTACGAAGCCGCTGCGCGGGCATACGATACAGGATCGAGTCCGTAGTGGGCGTAGCCCTCGGGCCGCCGGGACCGCAGCGTCCGGGGGATTTCGTGTCGTTGCACTACATCCAGCAAACGCAGCGATTCGCGGCGGCACGCCCGGGCGCCAGGAGCAGAATCCAGCAGGTTACGGGCTACGGCGGTGCACAGAGCCCTCATGGTCGTGGCGAGGTCATCCCAGTCGTCGCGGTTGGGCCAGCGGGCGTCCAGGATCGCCTGCTCGAGCTCGCCGGCTTCGACCAGTGCGTCAGCGGGGTCACCGGCGAGAATCACGCGCTCCAGCCGACGGATCGCGACGTGGCTCGACGTCTCACGGATCACATCGCGGTAAACCCGCATCCACCCTCCCGACCGCGGCAGGCCGCACCGCCGTCAGGGGGCAATCGAAGTGCCACCCGGCCGTGGCGCGGCGTGAGGCCGGCGCGTTCAGATCATGAGTGGAGGGGGACTTTCCCGCCGGTGAGTATTGCGCTCCGCCTGATTCGCCATCATCATAGGGCCGCAATCACGAAAATGCGCAGCACGAATTGAACGACGGCCTCCGGTCCGCCGTGGGGGGCCAGCATCCTCTCAAACCGTCAAGGAGTCTGGGAGATGGGCACCAGTTCGAACATCAGCCGGCGCAAGTTCCTCCGGACCACGACCGCCGCGGCCATTGGCGGCGCCACGCTCGGGAGTCCGATGCTCGCTCGTGCGATTCAGCAGGCGCCTGGACAGAAGAAGCGCTTCGCTCTGGTGGGCACGGGTGTGCGCGGCGTGTCGATGTACGGTCGTACGATGCTGCAGAGATTCGGAGACTACGTGGAGCTGGTGGGACTGTGTGATCAGAACCCGGGCCGCGTCGCCTACGCACAGCAGTACGTCGGCACCGAGGCGCCCACGTTCACGAATCTCGCCCAGATGCTCGAGACCACGCAGCCCGAGTGGCTCATGGTCACCGTCTGGGACTGGCGCCATCACGAGGCAATCATCACCGCGCTCGAGCACGGTGTGAACGTCATCGTCGAGAAGCCGATCACGATCGACGAGGTCAAGGCGCAGGCGATTCTCGACGCCCACCGCCGGTTCGGCAATCGGGTCGTCGTCGCGCACAACTACCGTTACTCCCCGCACCGTGCCGCACTCAAGGACATGATCATGCAGGGCACGATCGGCGAGGTCACGTCCGTGGACTTCCAGTGGTTCCTGAGCCACGGCCACCTGCAACAGTACATGCAGCGCTGGCACGGGCACGTGGAGAATGGCGGCTCGCTCTGGGTGCACAAGGCCTCCCACCACTTCGATCTCGTGAACTGGTGGGTGGATTCCGAGCCCGTAGAGGTCTTCGCCATGGGCTCGCTCGACACGTTCGGCCGCGCCGGTCCGTTCCGGGGCGTCAACTGCCGCAACTGCGCGCATACGCAGGAGTGCAACTACTACTTCAACATCCTGAACGATCAGCACCTGACCCGGCTATACGTCGAGAACGAGCAGCACGACGGCTACATCCGCGACAACTGCGTCTTCCGCGAGAGCATCAACATCTGGGACAAGCACTCGGCGGTCGTGCGTTATGCCAACGGCGCATTCCTGAACTACTCGCTGACGGGCACGAGCGGGTACGAAGGTTTGTGGGTCGCCATCGACGGTACGCGAGGTCGCATCGAGGGTCGCGAGAGCGGCAGCCCGGGGCTCACCGAGCACGAGTGGATCGTCTCGGTGCGCGGGCAGCCCCAGGAGCGCGTACGGATCGCGTTCGGCGCCGGCGGCCACTTCGGCGGCGACAACGCGCTCATGGATCGACTCTTCCGCGACATGGAGCAGCCGGATCCGCTCCACCAGCGGGCGAGCTCGCGGGAAGGTGTCATGGCCGTCCTCCCGGGCATCGCCGCCAGGAAGAGCATTGCCACGGGGATGCCGGTCCGCATCGCCGGACTCACGGACCTCGTGCCACAAGTGCGGCGTCCGCCCCTGGACGAGGGGTCCCCATCCGCCTGAGCGACCGTTCCGGGAAACGCTCGGGACTCTCGCATGCCGTGATGCGCAGACCGGGTCGGTGGCGTCGATCAGGTGACGTAGCAGTGACCTGAAGCGTTGCCGCCGACCCGGCCGGGTCGGCGTCCTGGTGCCGCGCCGTACCGAAAGCGGGTCGATCGGGCGCGTCGGCACTGCCCACCGGCGTCGTCCCGCCTCGCCGTTCGCTATGCTACCCGGTCCCTTCCAACACCGGAATGGCGCTCGCCGCCGGACACGGGATGCTCGCGCCGGAACCGCGTGCGGCGCTGAGCATCGCACGCGCAGCAAAACCATGTGCTTGGGAACACAATGATTGACGCTCTATCGTCACGCGGTGTCGGCGAGCGCCGCGAACGCGTCACGGGGATCGGGTTGCGGTTGCGCGGCCAGGGTCGACACAATACGACATGACATGTGGCGGTGTCGGCGAGCGCCGCTATTGAAGGAGCTCGAAGCTTGTCAGAATCCGAGACGTTGAGGCTCGACGAGGACCGGTTCTTCGACCCGGACCCCGCAACGCGGCGCATCGCGCGCTCGCTGTACGAAGAAACACGGCAGCTCCCGCTGATCTGCCCGCACGGCCATGTCGACCCGCGCATCCTGGCCGAAGATTCACCGTTCCCCGAGCCGACCGCGCTGATCATCATTCCGGACCATTACATTTTCCGGATGCTGTATTCCCGCGGCGTGCCGATGGAGGCGATGGGTATTCCCGCGCGCGACGGCACGCCCGTGGAAACCGACCCGCGTGCAATCTGGCGGATCTTTGCGGCGAACTATTACCTCTTCCGAGGCACACCAACCGGCGCGTGGCTGGATTACGAGCTGTACCATCTCTTCGGAGTCCGCCAGAAGCTGACCGCGGAGACTTCAGACCGCATCTATGACCAGATCGCGGAGCGGCTGGCCTCGCCGGAATTCCGGCCCCGCGCGCTCTTCGACCAGTTCCGCATCGAAGTCCTGGCGACTACCGACGCGGCGACCGACACGCTGGAGCACCACGCCGCGATCCGGGCTTCGGGCTGGAACGGCCGGGTCATCCCGACGTTCCGACCGGACACCCTGTTCCGCATCGATTCGCCGGGGTGGCGGGCAGAGGTCCGCCGGCTCGCGGAGCTGGACGGGTCGGCCATCGCCGACTTTCATGGCTTCATTCGGGCGCTCGCGCGACGCAGGCGGTTTTTCAAGGCGCACGGCGCCACGGCCACCGACCACGCGGTCGTGACGCCGTACACCGCGCGCATGGCACCGGAGGAAGTGGAAGCGCTGTTCCAGGCCGGACTCCGCGGCGAGGTCTCCGGGCCGGATGCAAGGCGGTTCGAGGCCCACATGCTCATGGAAATGGCAGCCATGTCCGTCGCCGACGGACTTGTGATGCAGATCCATCCGGGCTCGTTCCGTGACCACAACCGGGCGATCTTCGAGCGGTACGGTCCGGACAAGGGCGCGGACATCCCCGTCGCCACCGAATACACCCGGAACCTCCACGCACTGCTCAACGAGTACGGCAACGATCCGGCTCTCACGATCGTGCTCTTCACGCTCGACGAATCCGCCTACTCCCGCG
>DATMSC010000175.1:0-2860 GCA_035565595.1 Longimicrobiales bacterium
GACAGGGACGGGCTCGCCGGCAGTCATCGGCAACTGGACGGAACCAAACTCGGGATCGGAGAGCCGCAGCAGGCGGCGGACTCGCTGCGCGCCCGCGTCGATCAGGTCGTACGCGACAGGGACGATGACGAGCGTGAGCGCTGTCGAACAGATGAGGCCGCCGATCACCGCGATGGCGAGCGGTGCGCGCAGGTCGGCACCGCGGCCGATGCCGAGCGCCATGGGGAGCAGCCCCAGCACCGTCGTCACCGTCGTCATCACGATGGGCCGGAGCCTCGCCCGCCCCGACTCCAGAATAGCCTCGCGGAGCGGGACGCCACGCCGACGCCGCTGATTGATGAAGTCCACGAGCAGGATGGCGTTGTTCACCACGACGCCGACCAGGACCACGACTCCGATGAGGCTCATGGAGTTGAGCCCGCCGCCGGTGATCTTGAGCGCTGCCAGAGCGCCGGCCAACGCGAGCGGGACGCTCAAAAGGATGGTGAACGGGTGGATGAACGACTCGAACTGTGCGGCCATGATCATGTAGACCAGCACGAGCGCCAGCCCGAAGGCGAAGGCGAGGCTCCGGAAGCTGCGGCGCAGCTCTTCGTTCTCGCCTCCGATCTCGATCGACGCGCCGGGCGGCGGCGGGAATTCGTCCAACGTGGCCTGCACGGCCGCGACAGGCCGGTCCAGCCCCCGGGTCGCGGCGTCCGCGTACACGGGGACCACGCGGTTCTGACTGAACCGCTTCACTTCCGTTGGCGTCACCACTTCCGAGGTCGTGACCAGGTCACGTAGCGGCACGCCGTTGACGGAGAGTAGATCCAGCGTCTGGAGCGACCGACGATATTCCTCCGGAAGCTGCACCACCACCGGGATCTTCCGGTCGAACGCCACGAAATCCGTCGCGATCTGGCCGCCCATGTACGTGGAAATGGCATTCACCACGGCTTCCGCCCGAACGCCCACGCTGGCCGCGCGATCGCGGTCCACGAGGACCCGGATCTCCGGCTGTCCGATCTCGGTGCCGAGCCGCACATTGCGGAGCTCCGGCCGCGAGGCCAGCCGTGCGCTCAGACTGTCGGCGTATGCGAGGTTGGTCTCGATGTCCTCGCCGCGAACGTAGACGGCGAGGTCGGATTCACCGCCGCCGAGGAGGCGACCGAGCGACGTCACGGTACCCGTTTCGAAGGAGAGCACGCTCGGGGGCACGTCGGCGAGGCGCGCCTGCACCCGCTCCAGGACCTCGCTGGTTCGAGCGCCGGCGGCCAGCCTCACATCGAGGAGCGCGGTGTTGAGTCCGAAATCGTCGGAGGTGATGCCCGCAAGCGCGCCCTGCCGGCCTACCCGCGAAAAGACGACGTCCACGCCTTCGTCGGCGAGGAGGACCGATTCGATACGTTGGGCCAGGGCCGTCGTCGCCTCCAGCGCGGTGCCCTGGGGCAGATCGATCCGCACCACGAACGCGCCCTGGTCGACGTTGGGGAGCACCGCCCGCTCGAGTGTCAGCCCGATGAACGTGCCGAGCGCCACGACCAGGATCGCGGCAACCACGACAACGGCCCGGCGGTCGAGGGCACGGGCGAGGAGCCGATCGTACCAGTTCCCGAATCGTTCGAACCACCGTTCGAAGGCATTGAGTAACGGGTTGAAGATCGCCTGCACCGCGATTGCTGCCGGCCGGAACACCCAACCGACGATGCGACGGACCCAGCCGCGCTCGCCCGGCCCCTCACCGCCCGCCCAACGCGCTGCAAGCATCGGCAGGATCGTCACCGCAACGATCAGGCTCATGATCAGTGAAAAGCCAACCGCGTACGACACCGCGCCGAAGAGCTGGCCCGCCACACCCTCGATGTAGACGATGGGCACGAACACCGCGATCGTCGTGAGCGTGGAGGCGGTGATCGCGCCCTGCACTTCCTCGGCGCCGATCGCGGCAGCGGCAGCGGCGGCGAGTCCCTTCTCCCGATGCCTGAACGTGTTCTCCAATACGACGATCGAATTGTCGACGAGCATCCCGACCCCGAGGGCGAGGCCGCCGAGGCTCATGATGTTCAGCGTCACGCCCACCGCGTGCAGGAGGGCGAAGGTGCCGATGACGGAGATCGGGATCGCCAGGGCGATCGCCACCGGATAGCGTGCGTCCCGCAGGAACAGGAACAGCACGAGGAATGCGAGCAGGCCGCCGCAGACCAGCGAGCTGATGACGTTCGAGATCGAGTCGGCAATGAACCCGGCCTGGCTCATGGCGATGTCGACCTCGACATCGGGATACTGCTCGCGTAGCTCGTCGAGCACGACCTCGACCTGCTCGGCCACGCGTACGGTATTCGAACCCGACTCCTTGAACACGAGGAGGCCGATCGCGGGCGAGCCGTTGTAGAAGGCCTCCGCCTGCCTCTCCCGGAAACCGTCCTCGATGGTTGCGATGTCGCGCAGCCGGAGCATGTTTCCGGCGGACCCGAATCCGCCTCCGGTGGCCGGCCCGCCGCCCGCACCCGTGGTGCGCTGAGTCACGAAGACGTCTCCGATCTCGTTCACCGCCTGGAACTCACCCAGCGCGCGGAGCGACACTCGAGACCGGTCGCGGCGAATCGAGCCGCCGGCCGCGGCGGCATTGGATCGTGCGATCGCCTGGCTGATGTCCTGGAGCGTCAGCCCGTAACCTTCCAGGAGCCGGGGATCGATCTCGACCCGGATCTCCCGCTCGTCGCCACCCATGACAGCGGCCTGGGCCACACCGTCGATCTGCTCGAGGCGCCGCCGGAACACCTGGTCAGCCAGCTCCCTGAGCTGGTACAGGTCACCGCCGCCGGCAACCGTGATGGCCATGATCGGCTCGGCATTGGGATCCGTCCGGAGCACCACC
>DATMSC010000176.1:0-3190 GCA_035565595.1 Longimicrobiales bacterium
CCCCCGCTCGACCGCGTGACGCAACGCCGCTATGGAATCGGCATCGTCCTGGGGACCCCAGCCGAAGGCGTAGCCACCGCCGCCGATCGCCCAGGCGCCGAAGCCGACGCGGGTGATCTCCGGACCATCCTTGCCGAGTCTACGTTTGGGGAGGGTGTCGGGAAGAGTTGCCATTGGCGCCTCGCTCGCTGATGATCGAATACCGGTCGGGTCCTGGCCGAGGGGAGCCCCATGCAAAGTCGGCACCGTAGGCGACGCCGTCGCCCCCCTTGCCCCCGCCGTCATCTCCCTACAAGTTGCACCGTCCACTCGGATTCCACCAGCCGTTTTCCAGGCCACGAAGCAACTCCATGCCGATCCGCGTCGTCGCGTGCGTCATCGAGCGAGCCGGCCGCCTCCTGCTCTGCCAGCGCCCCGCCCACAAGCGTCACGGCGGGCTCTGGGAGTTCCCCGGCGGGAAGGTCGAGCCCGGCGAGAGCGATCTCGACGCCGCGCGCCGCGAGCTCCGCGAGGAGCTAGGCGTCGCGGTAGTCGACGTCGCCCCCGCCGAGTTCGCGATCCTCGACCCCGGCTCCCCGTTCGAGATCGCCTTCGTCCCGACCGAGATCCGGGGCGAGCCGGCGTGTCTGGAGCACGCCGCGATGGCGTGGGTGACGGAGGAGGCGGTAGGGGGGCTGGAGCTGGCGCCGAGTGATAGGAGGTATTGGGAGTGGAGGGTGGGGAGCGGGGTGTGAGGTGATCGACGCGCAGATCTGCTCCCCACCAGGGAACTCGTGGAGTACACGGCCCACCCGGGCCACGACCGCACCGGCGATTTCCCAGGCACCGTCACCCCTTGCGCCCCACCCCCTAATGCCCCACACTAACATTCTCTCCCCAGCCGCCCGCGCGCATGCGCGCGAGCGGAGGGTTTTTCACATCCATAGTACAATCCACAGCTCCCATGCCACTCGCCTCTCCCGGCTGGCGGATCACGGCTGCGGTCACCTGGATCGTCGCAGCCAATGCCATCGTCGTCTGGTGGCTCACGGGCGACCTCGAGCTCGCCTGGCTCCTCGCCCTGATCATCGTCCTCGTGGCCAGCGTAGTGATCGGTATGATCGGCGCGGTCCTCCTCGCCGCCCGGCCACCCGCCGCACTCGTGCCCGTGTTGGGTTCCCTAGTCCTCTCCCCCACCCTCGGCGTCCTCCTCTTCGTCGCCGCGATCCGGGTGGCGCCCCACCTCACCCGTTCCCTCGATCCTCCCCCCGCACTCCGCGCCGCCGCCGACTCCCTCGCCGCCGACCGCGACGCGCTCCAGGCGGAAGCGCGACGGATCACGGGGGTCGCCGTCGAGATCGACCACCCCAACGTCGTCTACACGCATGGACGAGTGTTCAAGAAGGGGTTCCGGCTGGGGCTCACCCGTATCGAGCCGACGGCCACGGTCTCGTTCACCTTCACCGCCGGGCCTGGCCGGCGCATGATATTCGACGTCATCCGAGACGACGACGGGTGGCGCCTCCGCCCGCGCGACGCCGAGCGCTTCGCAGCGCACCCTGGGATCACGTTTACGCGCGCCTACCTCGAGCAGCGCTTCCCCGGCCTCGAGGCTACCTTCGACGCCGGCTGGCCAACCTACTACCGCGGCGACACGGTCTTGGCCATCCTGCAACGTGCGGGCACACGCGATGATTCATCCGTGGCCAAGGGACCTGCTCCCCGCCAGCATCGGGGTGCCGCGACCGCGAGGGCTACGGCAGCCGACACGGACAGCATGGAGTTCGTCGTCTTCCGGATAGGTGAGGGGGAGGAGCTGCTGGAAGAGGTGCGCCGCTACTCGAGCGACGAAATCACGCGCCGCTTCTCCCGCGCCGCGGCCACTGCAGGGCTCGGCCGGCTGCGTTCGCTCCGCTTCGTGCGCATGCCGAACCGGCTGCAGGACCCGAGCTTCGGCTTCCTCGGCGAGCTCGAGGGCGGACCCCGGCGGACGGCGTGGTTCGCCGCGATCCGCAAAGGCGAAGAGGTGGAGTTCAGCGTGGCGGCGATGTAGTGGCGCGGGTAGACGACGTGGTCGGCGCCTGGCGCCCCGGATCAAACAGCCGCCCCGCCGGCGCCGGCCACCTCGATCCGAACCGCCAACTCACCGCCCGTTCCGCACCGCCTTGAGCTGCGCCAGCGTCGGGTCCTGGCTCAATCTGCTGTACTCTTCCGATTCCCGCCCGTAGATCGCGACCCGCCCCTCGGCATCGTGGTGGATCCCCCAGCCGTACCGCTTGGCCAGAGGCGAGGTACGCAGGCAGGCCTGGCCGCGGGAGAAGAACTCCGCGCGCGCCTTGGCCGCGACCGCGGGGTCGAGCTGGTTCCGGGTCGCGTGGACCAGGAAGATGATGTCGTCCGAAGTATAGCGGTACGGATTGTCGCGGATCAGCTCGTACTGGAGCTGCGCGACCGTCGGGACCGCCCGCTCGGGCGGGGGTGTGCCGGCACCAACCGGGCAGTCTTCGGCGACGGCGATGAAGGTGTTGGTGTAGTTGGTCGTATGCATCGTATTATACCAAATACGGTTGTTTCGTGCCTGGAGCGTAGGTGAGGGATTCGGGATTCGGCATTCGGGATTCGGGGTGGTGCTGTGCTGGAACGATGTCTGAATAGCCGAACTTGGTATTACGTCCTGACCTAGAACGGCGCCCCAACGCGTCCAGCTCGTCGATACGGCGGCCGGAGCGTGCTCTCCCCGGCTCCGGCCAGCCTACTCCCGCCTCGCCTCGAGCGCGGTCGAACCGGCGCTGACAGCCTTCCGCCGGTCGACCGGCTCGCGAAGAGCAGCTCCTACCTCCCCAGCACCGACGGATCGTACGTCATCGGCGCCCCCGGGCCGAGCGGGATCCCGAGGAGGATCCAGAGCGCGAACATCACCCCCCAAACGATCAGGAAGGCAACCGAATACGGCAGCATCGTCGAGATCAGCGTCCCGATCCCGGCCTTCCGGTCGTACTTCTGCGCGAAGGCGATCACGACCGGGAAGTACGGCAGCAACGGCGTGATGATGTTCGTCACCGAGTCGCCTACGCGGTAGGCGGCCTGCGTGAGCTCGGGAGAGTACCCCATCAGCATCAGCATCGGCACGAAGACCGGTGCCATGACCGCCCACTTCGCCGAGGCGCTCCCGATGAAGAGGTTGATGAAGGCGGAGACGAGGATGAAGCCG
>DATMSC010000177.1:0-4975 GCA_035565595.1 Longimicrobiales bacterium
CCACGACGGACGGCGCGCCCTTCAGCAGCACCGTACACTTGAGCGCGTTGGCGAGCGACTCGGCTGCTTCGATCGGAGACGCGAGGATATCGTCGACGCTGGCTCCGGTGAGACGGCTCATTTCGCCCGGGTGCGGCGTCAGCACCAGTGGCCGGGACGACGACACGCGCAGGAGCCGTCCGTCGGCCGGGGAGAGCAGGTTGAGTGCGTCGGCATCGAGGAGCGTCGGCCGCCCGGTCGTCACCTCGAGCACGCGCTCGAGCGCGCTCAGCGCGTTGCCATCCCGACCCAGCCCCGGGCCCGCGACCACTGCCGAGGCGTCCGGACACGCGGCTACCAGAGATGCGTGATTGTCGCGGTCGACGAAGATGGCCTCCGGGACATACGTCTGGAGCACCACGCGGTTCGGCCCGGGAGACGCCACGCGCACGAGCCCGGTGCCCGCGCGCACGGCAGCATGGGCGGAAAGCGCGGCCGCGCCGGCCATGCCGGCGCTCCCCGCCAGAATCAGGAGCCTGCCGGCCGTGCCCTTGTGTGCGTTGGCCGGCCGTGCGGTCAGCCGTGCCGCGGCCCAGGCAGGCGTGACCAGCTCGGCACCTGCCGGTTGCTCCAGCGGCCACGGCGGAAACCCGATCTCGACGGCGATGATCCGGCCGCAGTACGACCGGCCGGGGTGCAGGAGCAGGCCCCGCTTGGGCCAGCCAAACGTGACTGTCACATCCGCCGCGACGGCGGCAGCCGGAACCTGTCCCGTTGTGGCATCGACGCCGGAAGGGATGTCGAGGGAAATGACGGGGCGGCCGCTGGCGTTGATCCACTCGATGGCGCGGGCGGCGCCGTCGCGCGGTGCTCCCGTCGCACCGGTGCCGAGCACGCCGTCGACCACGAGCTCCACGGCCGGCAGCACCCTGGCTGCGTGCACGGCATCTACCCTGGGGATGTCGTACCCATGGAGGAGCGACAGGTCCGGGTCGCGGCTCCCCACCGGCACATACGCCACCTCGCGACCCCATGTGCGGAGCGCGCGCAGCATGACCAGCGCGTCGCCGCCGTTGTTGCCGCTGCCGACGAGCGCGACCACGCGTCCGCGGGGAAAGAGCCGGTCGACCACCGCAGCTGCGGCCCGCCCGGCGTTTTCCATGAGCAGACGTCCGGGTATGCCGCGCTCGGCCGCGACCCGGTCCACGGCCGCCGACTCCGCGGCCGTGAGCAACGATACGCGTGCCCGACCGAAAACGTCCACCGCCATCACTCGCCGGGCGTCCCCGGCCCCCTCAGCCCCTCCGGCGCGCACGAGTACAACGCCGATCGGCTACTTGTAGCTCTGCCCGATGGTGCGGCCGAAGCTGATCTCGCCGTTGTCAATCCGGATGTTGAAGCCGCACTCCGGATTGGAACACACCCACGCCTTGAACGTGATCGGTGCACCATCCCTCCCGTAGTCGGACAACGGGAGCATTTCGCCGCCGTTACACTTGCGACACTGAGGATAATTCTCTGCCGGCGTCATTCAACCCCTCCCCTCAGCAGGGACTCTGGAAGTCGGGCACCGCCGTGGCCCGCTCCCGCCGACCCACGCACGCCCCGCACGCGA
This sequence comes from Longimicrobiales bacterium, assembly GCA_035565595.1. Classification (GTDB taxonomy): domain Bacteria; phylum Gemmatimonadota; class Gemmatimonadetes; order Longimicrobiales; family RSA9; genus DATMSC01. The sequence continues at coordinate 1,595 of DATMSC010000177.1, forward strand.
CCGCCGCGGGCGGGAGCGTCGCTCCGCCCCGCACCGCCGGACTCCCGTCCTCACGGTACGGCCGAGCCAGCTTCAACCAGTATCGTAATGGTGTGATCTGCGGTCGATGAAATGCAAGGTCTCGACACCCGAAACCGACGAACCTTCGCGGAGATCGAGTGCAGCCGTACTGCGTTACGCTCCGCGGGCGGCGCCCGGTTTCTGGGCAGAGGCCGCGCACCACCCGGTCACACGCTGCTCCCCCAGGGATAATTCCTTTCGAAGACTTCTTCGAAGTCGAAGACGTCTTCGAACTCCTCAGGTACGTCGCCTTCCTGCTTGATGAGGATGCCGCAATCGACCAGCGCGAAAACCAGCTCGCCCAGATCCGAAGTCGTGCGGACGCCCCAGTATTCGAGGACCGTGCGCGCCATGGGGCCGAAGCGCTCCAGCGCGAGGTCGCGCGCCCCCTCCACCAGCTCGCGCCCCGTGATGTGGCGCGGCTCCTCCAGTCCGCTCAATACGTGATGGAGTGCGGACAGCACGAAGAGGTATGCCGTCTCGTGATAGCGCGGGTGCCTCGCCCGCAGCCGTCCCATCACGTCTTCGTCAAAGGCGATGCTGTTCATGACCCCGATGCCGCGGGGACCGGCGCCCGGAACGCCCCGTGCGCCAGTCGCCGTCTGTCATCCGTGCGTCGATCCATGTTCCTGAATCTGGGCACCACCCGCCCATCCCGCCAGCCCGGCCGGAACCTCCGCGCCGGGGCTTTCACCACTCAACTGTATACCGGCCCAGCACTTACATGTGCCCGCCCGTGCGTGCGCACCCGTTCCAGCGGCCAGGACTCGCCGCCAGTGGAGCGCTCAGCGTGTGCTCGCCCTGAGGCTGCCTGCCCACGATCGCAGTTGTCAGGCCTCGACGGTCGCCGCGCGGAGCTCCGGGTACAGCGGGAAGGCGGCGCAGAGCTCCGACACCTCGGCGCGAACCCGGGCAACGACATCATCGGACGTCGGCGCCTCGAGCACGTCGGCGATCCAGCCGCCCACCCTCCTGATCTCCGCCTCGCCGAAGCCGCGTGTCGTGAGCGCGGCCGTGCCGATACGGATTCCGGAGGTCACGAACGGCGAACGAGTGTCGCCCGGGACCGCGTTCTTGTTGACGGTCATCCCCGCTCGTTCCAGGGCGGCTTCCGCCTCCTTCCCCGTCAGCTCACCGCGGCTCCGCAGGTCCATGAGCAGGAGGTGGTTGTCGGTACCGCCGCTGACCAGGTCGAAGCCGCGCTCGAGCAGCGTCTCCGCGAGCGCGGCCGCGTTGGCGACGACTCGCCTGGCGTATTCCCGGAATTCGGGCTCGAGGGCTTCCTTGAACGCCACCGCCTTCGCCGCGATCACGTGCATGAGCGGCCCGCCCTGCATCCCCGGGAAGACCTGCTTGTCGATGGCTTTCGCCAGCTCTTCGCGGCACAGGATGAAGCCGCTTCGTGGACCGCGCAGCGTCTTGTGCGTGGTGGACGTGACCACCTGCGCATGCGGCACGGGGCTCGGGTGCATGCCGCCGGCGACGAGCCCGGCGATGTGCGCCATGTCGACGACGAGCGTCGCGTCCACGGCGGCCGCAATGTCCGCGAATGCGGCGAAGTCGATGATCCGGGGATACGCGCTCGCGCCGGCCACGATGACCCGGGGCCGCTCCCGGAGCGCCAGCTCCCGCACGGCGTCGTAGTCGATCCGGCCGTCGTCCTCCCTCACGCCGTACGCTACGACGCGGTAGATCTGGCCGCTGAAGTTGACGGGCGAGCCGTGGGTCAGGTGTCCGCCGTGGGGCAGGCTCATCCCCATGAGCGTGTCGCCGGGCTTGAGCAGCGCCAGGTACGCGGCCATGTTCGCCTGGGCGCCGGAATGCGGCTGGATGTTGGCGTGCTCCGCGCCGAACAGCGTCTTGCACCGCTCGATACCGAGGCGCTCGACCACGTCGACCCACTCGCAGCCGCCGTAATACCGGCGGCCCGGGTAGCCTTCCGCGTACTTGTTCGTCAGCACGGTACCCATCGCCTCGAGCACCGCCGGGGAGGTGAAGTTCTCGCTCGCGATCAGCTCGAGCCCGTCGTTCTGCCGTCCAAGCTCGCCGAGAATCGCGTTATGGATCTCGGGGTCGGTCCTTCGCAACGCTTCCATTCCACGCTCACAGCCAAGTGTTGTGGAGCTTCGCCACCTGTTCGATTCGCTTCTCGGCGAGACGGTCGGCCGCCTCGTGGGTGGGGACCTCCGTTTCGCGGCTGTATTCGAACAGCCGCACGAGTGTGTCGAAAATGCCCTCCGCCTTGGCCCGGCTCCGTTCCGGCGGCCAGCCCTGGAGGGCGCCGCAGACGCTGATCACACCGCCCGCGTTGATGACGTAGTCGGGCGCATACAGGATTTCCCGCCGCACCAGCTCGGCGCCGTGCCTCGCTTCTGCGAGCTGGTTGTTCGCTCCTCCGGCGATGATCTCGAACTTCATCCGCGGAAGCGTCTCGTCGTTGATCACACCGCCGAGGGCGCACGGCGCAAAGACCTCGGCGTCCACGTCGAATATCGCGTCCGGATCCACCGCGACAGCGCCGAACTCACGCACAGCGCTCCTGACCTTGTCGCCGTCGATGTCCGTGACGGTCAATCGCGCGCCGGCGTCCGCGAGCAGGCTGCACAGGCGGTAGCCTACGCTCCCGAGCCCCTGCACGGCAACACGGAGGCCCTCGAGAGTTTCGTTGCCGTATCGTTCGAGCGCGCACGCGCGCAGGCCGCAGTAGATGCCGTACGCGGTGAGCGGTCCCGAGTCGCCGGAGCGGCTCGTGCACCCGGTCACGTGGTCGGTCTCCATTTCGACGAAATCGAGGTCGGAGACTCTCGTGCCGACATCGGCGGCCGTGATGTACCGCCCCTTGAGCGACTCGATGAACCGGCCGTGCGCGCGGAATATCGCTTCCCGGTCAGTGGTGTGCGGATCGCCAATGATGACAGCCTTGCCGCCACCGAGGTCGAGCCCGGCCATGGCGGCCTTGTACGTCATGGCGCGGGAGAGCCGCAGCACGTCTTCGACGGCCGCAGCCTCGTCGGCGTAGTTCCAGAACCGGGTGCCGCCCAGAGCCGGTCCGAGCGTCGTGTCGTGGATCGCGATGATCCCACGGTATCCAGCCGCAGGTTCGTGACAGAATACGACCTGTTCGTGCCCATCCGCCTCGATGCGGGCGAAGATGTCCACCCCCAAGCGTCATGCCTCCTGACCGTACAGCTCGCGCGCGGCCTCGATGCGGAGAAGCTCGTTCGCGCCCTCGCACAGTGACATCGCCTTCGCGTCGCGGAGCAGTTTCTCCACGGGGTAATCCCGCATGTATCCGTACCCCCCATACGTCTGGATGGCCTG
>DATMSC010000178.1:0-9155 GCA_035565595.1 Longimicrobiales bacterium
TGACGAGGTCCTCACGCCGGATTCGTCCCGCTTCTGGCCGGCGGCGGAATACGCGGTGGGTCGCTCACAGCCGGCCATGGACAAGCAGCCGGTCCGGGATTTCCTGGAGGGGCTCGTCGCGGCCGGCAGATGGAACCGGGAGCCGCCAGCGCCGCCGCTCCCGCCGGAGGTGGTCGCTGCCACGTCCGAGCGGTACCGCGACGTGTTCCAGCGCCTGACCGGGGTATCGCCTGACCGCTTTCCCGTCGCCGACCCGCGTGCCACCGCCCGACCGGGTTGAGACCACCATGCCTGGTCCAATCTGCCCGGCCGACTCCGGATCCCGATCCGGATCGCGGGAGAGGAGCGTAGCCGGCCCTGGATCGGCCCTCAGCGCATGCGCCCCCCCGGCCTGGCCATGAACCGCCGCCTCCAGCGAGGCGTCATCATCGTGCCGAGCGCGCTCACGCTCGGCAATCTCTTCTTCGGCGTATGGGCCATCGTGGCCGCGTCCCGCGGCAGTTTTCTCACGGCTGCGTGGCTTATCGTGCTCGCGGGCGTCACGGACATGCTCGATGGCCGCGTCGCACGCGTGACGCAGACCGGAAGCAGATTCGGCGGCGAGCTGGATTCGCTGGTGGACGCGATCAGCTTCGGCGTCGCGCCGGCACTGATCATCTACCACCTCTTCCTGGTCGATGGCACCTGGAGCTGGATCGCGAGCTTCGTGTACGTGGCAGCCGCGGTCGTGCGTCTGGCACGTTTCAACGTCGAGCAGGCCGGGCACGCCAAGGTCGCGTTCCACGGCCTGCCGTCGCCGTCGTCCGGGATGACGCTGGCCACGTTCTATCCCTTCAGCCAGACCACGTTCTTCCAGACACACCTCGCCGCGCTGCCGTGGCCGAGCATCATGACTGCGCTCATGCTCCTGCTGGCCATGCTCATGGTGAGCCACGTGCTGTATCCGGTGGTGCCGAAATTCGGGTTCCGAACGGCGCGCGGCATCGTGACACTTGTCGCGCTCGTGGGGGTAATCGTGGCTGCGGCTACGATACCCGCGCTGTTCTTCTTCCCCGCTCTTCTGATGTACGTCGCTTATGGCGTGGTGAAAGCCGTGGTCCTCGGGTTCTTCGAGCGGATGCCGGACCGGGACCTTCTACTGGACACGGAAGACGTGGACGAAGCGGACGCGGAGCTCCGCGACATCGATTACGAGGCAATGGCGCCGCCCGTCCGCCTCTGGCGGGCCCGGGTACGTCGGCGGAGGCGCAGGCGACCCGGTAGCGAAGGATAGCGGGCAAGTCCCGGGCAAGGTCAGAGTGGAATGAGGCGACGCAGGTCACCGGCAGAGGGCTGAGGCTATTGCCCCCGCTGGAGACGACGACGTCGTCCCGAGAGGAGATGAGAACCAGGTGACTCAGTTCGGTATCGAAGTTCGCATTACGCCGCGCCAGGGTCTGCTCGACCCCCAGGGGCAGGCGATTCAGAACGCGCTTCGCTCACTCGCGTTCGATGCCGTCAGCGATGTCCGGGTAGGTCGGCTGATCCGGCTCCGCGTCGCGGCCGAGAACGCGGAGGCCGCCGAGCGCGCCGCGGAAGCCATGTGCCGGAAGCTGCTTGCGAATCCGGTCACCGAGGATTTCGCCATCCGGGTGGAGACTGGCTCGTGATGCGCGTCGCAATCGTCACATTCCCCGGTTCCAACTGCGATTACGACTGTTACAAGGCGGTGACGGAGCTGCTCGGCGAAGAGGCGTTCTTCGTCTGGCACCGCGAATCCTCGCTCCGCGACGCGGACGCTGTGATCCTGCCGGGCGGCTTCAGTTACGGCGACTATCTGCGCGGCGGCGCCATCGCCCGGTTCAGCCCGGTGATGGAAGCCGTGAGGGAGTTCGCTGCGGGGGGTGGGCCGGTACTCGGTATCTGCAACGGCTTCCAGATCCTGTGCGAAGCCGGGCTCCTCCCTGGCGCGCTCGTGCGGAACCGATCGTTGAAGTTCCAGGGCGAAGTCGTTCGCGTACGCGTGGAGAACACTTCCACCCCGTTCACCACCGCGTACGAGCCCGGCCAGGTGCTCAGACTCCATATCGCCCATGGCCAGGGCAACTACGTGGCGGATCCGGCGACGCTGAACGCGCTCGAGGCCGAAGGCCGGGTGGTGTTCCGTTACGTCGACGCCGACGGCCAGCCGACAGACGCCGGCAATCCGAACGGCTCCCTGCACAATATTGCGGGCATCGTGAACGAAGCCGGGAACGTGGTGGGACTCATGCCCCACCCGGAGAGGTCCGTGTCGCGGCTACTCGGATCGATGGACGGCGCCGGTGTGTTCCGCTCGCTCCAGGCGACCATTTCCCGCAGCAACGGCGCCTTACCGTCGTCGGACCATATGCGCCACGTCGCGGCCGGCGGATTCGGCCACGGAGGTGTCGCATGACGACGACCGTCGCACCGGCACCGTTTCCGGGGGACCCGCCGATCACCCCTGAGCTCGTCGCGGAGCACGGCCTCACGCCCGAGGAGTACGATCTCATCGTCGGCGCGATTGGACGTGAGCCGACGTACACGGAGCTCGGCGTATTCAGCGCACTCTGGTCCGAGCACTGCGGCTACAAGAACTCCAGGCCCCTGCTCCGGCAGTTGCCGACCCGTGCGCCGTGGGTGCTCCAGGGTCCGGGCGAAAATGCCGGAGTGATCGACATCGGTGACGGCTACGCCGTCGCCTTCAAGATCGAGTCGCACAACCACCCTTCGGCGGTGGAGCCCTATCAGGGCGCCGCCACCGGTGTGGGCGGTATCCTGCGCGACGTGTTCACGATGGGCGCCCGCCCGGTCGCCGTGCTGGACTCGCTCCGGTTCGGCCCGCTCACGAGTCCCCGGGTACGATATCTATTCGCCGGCGTCGTGAAGGGAATCGGCGACTACGGCAACTGCGTCGGAATCCCGAACATCGGCGGCGAGGTCTACTTCGACGAGGCGTACGAGGGAAATCCGCTCGTCAACGCCATGGCGATCGGCCTGATGCGAACCGATCAGTTGATCCGCGGCGAGGCATCGGGTCCGGGCAATCCGATCATCGCGGTAGGGGCACGCACCGGCCGAGACGGGATCCACGGCGCCACGTTCGCCAGCGAGGAGCTGTCGGAAGATACCGAATCGCGCCGGCCACAGGTCCAGGTCGGCGACCCCTTCACGGAGAAGCTGCTGCTCGAAGCGTCGCTCGAATTGATCCGCAGCGGCTTTATCGTCGGCATCCAGGACATGGGAGCCGCAGGGCTCGCCTCGTCGTCGACGGAGATGGCTGCGCGCGCGGGAACCGGTGTGGACATAGACACAGCGCTCGTCCCCACGCGCGAGCCCGGCATGACGCCCTACGAGATCCTGCTCTCCGAAACGCAGGAGCGCATGCTGGTCGTGGCGCGAGCCGGGCATGAAGACGACGTCCGCCGGATCCTCGAGAAGTGGGAACTGGAAGCGGCAGTGATCGGCCGTGTCACCGATGACGGCATGTATCGTGTCCGGCACGGTGGTCAGGTCGTCTGCGAGGTACCTGGCGAACCGCTCGTGAATGGCTGCCCCACCTACGTCCGCGAAGCGCGGGAAGCCGACGACGTTGTGCTTCTGCGCCAGTGGCAACCCTCCGCAGCCGAGCTGACCGACGCCGATGCAACCGGTTCGCTCCTGCGGCTGCTCGGCTCGCCGAACATCGCCTCGCGCCGATGGATCTACCGACAGTACGACACGACGGTGCGGACGAGCACAGTAATCGGCCCGGGCGGCGACGCGGGCGTGCTGCGCGTCCGGGGATCACGCAAGGGGATCGCCGCGACTGTGGACTGCAACGGCCGCTACGTCTACCTCGAGCCTCGCCGTGGCGCGATGATCGCCGTCGCAGAGGCCGCGAGAAATCTGGTGTGCGTCGGCGCGCGACCGCGGGCGGTCACGGACAACCTGAACTTCGGCAACCCGCTCAAGCCGGAGGTCTACTACCAGCTCCGGGAGGCCGTGCTCGGCATCGCCGACGCGTGCCTCGCTTTCGACACCCCGGTGGTCAGCGGCAACGTCTCCCTGTACAACGAAAACCCGGCTGGCGCGATCTTCCCCACGCCGGTAATCGGGATGGTCGGCGTGCTCGATGACGTGGAACGGCACGTCCGCATGGCGTTCCGGGAACCGGGCGATGTCGTCGTGCTCCTCGGAGCCAACACGGCCGAGCTGGGCGGGAGCGAGTACCTCCGACTCATTCACGGAAAGCTGGCCGGTGAACCCCCGGCGATAGATCTCGCCCGCGAGCGCGCGCTCCAGGAAACCGTTCTCGAGCTGGCAGCCGCCGGCGTCCTCCGTAGCGCTCACGACTGCGCCGAGGGTGGCCTCGCCGTCTGCCTGGCGGAGTCCGCGATCGCGGACCCGGAGCGACCGCTCGGTGTCGACGTGGAGCTGCGGGACGACCTGCCCATCCCCGCATTGTTGTTCGGTGAAGCCCAGGGTAGAATCGTAGTCACGTGTGACGCCGGGCACGTGCCAACCATTCTCGAGACCGCCCGGCGTCATGGCGTGCCGGCGTCGGAGATCGGTCGGGTCGGCGAGCCCTGTGGAAGGTTCCGGATCCGTACGGCTACCGGAGCGGTGGTCGAAGCGCAGGTAGCGGATCTTGCCGAACGTTACCACTCTGCGCTGCCGCTCGCGATGGACGGCGATGACGCCGGTTTCGACAATGATTGATGCGGCCTTCTGGCCATTGAAGGGTACATAGATACATGTGCGGTATCGTCGCGGTATCGGGTGTCGACCACGCGGCCGAGCTGACGTTCCTCGGGCTCTACGCCCTTCAGCATCGCGGGCAGGAGGCCGGAGGCATATGCGCCATTTCGTCTGATGGTCCCCGACTCCACAAAGCGGCGGGGATGATATCGGAGGCGTTCGACGACGAAGTCCTGTCTCGCCTTCCGGGGCGAACGGCGCTCGGCCACGTGCGCTACTCCACCGCCGGCGGCGCAGGGCTCGAAAATGCCCAGCCCCTGCTGGTCCGCTACCACCTCGGCGACCTGGCGCTGGTCCACAACGGTAACATCACGAACGCGCAGCTCCTCAGGCAGGAGATGGTGCGCGAGGGCGCACTGTTCCAGTCCACGATCGACTCTGAAGTGATCGTCCATCTCATAGCGCGGTCACGGGAGGAGACGGTCGAGGCGCAACTCGCCGACGCGCTCGGGCGTCTCGAGGGCGCGTTTTCGGTGCTGATCACTGTGGGTGACACGCTGTACGTCGCTCGCGATCCGTGGGGCTTCCGGCCGCTCGTCCTTGGGACGAAGGATGGTGGCCACGTGGTGGCGAGCGAGACGTGTGCACTCGACCTGCTCAAGGCGAAGTACATTCGCGACGTGGAGCCTGGTGAGGTCCTCCGGATCCGTGGCGGTGAAGTCACGTCGCTTAACCATCTCACGCCCGTGCGGAGACACGCGGCCTGCGTGTTCGAGCTCATCTACTTCGCCCGCCCGGATTCGAGGCTAGGCGGTGTGAGCGTGGACCGGGCCAGGCGCGCATTCGGGCGGCAACTCGCGCGCGAGCATCCCGCGGATGCCGACTGCGTGTTCAGCGTCCCCGATTCATCGAACTCCGCCGCACTGGGGTTCAGCGAAGCGAGCGGGATTCCGCTCGAGCTCGGGCTGATCCGGAACCACTACGTCGGGCGAACGTTCATCCACCCTACGCAGGCGGAACGCGATTTCCGCGTGCGCATCAAGTACAATCCGGTCCGCGAGGTAATCGAGGGGAAGCGGGTGGTCGTCGTCGACGACTCGCTCGTCAGGGGCACCACCAGCCGTGGTCTGGTGGCGCTGATCCGCGAGGCGGGAGCGAAGGAGGTCCACTTCAGGATTTCGAGCCCGCCTGTGCGGTTCCCGTGCTATTATGGTATCGACATGCCGACGCGGGAGGAGCTGATCGGGGCGCAGCTCACCATTGAGGACATCCGGAACCACCTCCAGGTCGATTCCCTGGGATATCTCTCGCTGGAAGGGATGCACGAGGCGCTGCGTGAACACGGTCCATTCTGCGACGCGTGTTTCTCCGGAGAATACGTAGCGCCGCTCACGGACATTGCCAGCGGGTTTCCCGCGAACACCCACTGCTGACGGAAACGGAATGGGGCCGCATGCCGTGCGTGCGGCCCCGTTCTGTAGATCTCCCGCCGGTCCTTTTCGGTACGTTCAGCGCGCCAGACTGTGCGCCCTGTCTCCCGCCACGAACTCGGCAGCCATTTCGACGAACTCGGCGGTGCCCATGTACACGGGCGTGCGTTGGTGCAGCGACTCCGGCGCAATGTCGAGTATGTCCGTTTCGCCGTCGATCGCCCGCCCTCCGGCATTTTCGCACAGGAATGCCAACGGCGCGACCTCGTACAGGAGCCGAAGCTTTCCTTCGGGCTGCCTGTCGTCCCCAGGGTACATGAAAATGCCGCCATACAGGAGCGTTCGGTGGAAATCGGCAACGAGCGATCCGATATAGCGGCTCGTGAAACTCGGCGCGGCCGGGTCGTCCAGCCCCTTCAGGTGGTCGATCAGTCTCCTCTGCCCCTCGGACCACAGCCGGTAGTTGCCTTCGTTCACGCTGTAGATCCGCTGTGATTGGTGCGGGATCCGAATGTTCGGGTGACTCAGGATGAACTCCCCCAGTGACGGATCGAGCGTGAATCCAAACACGCCATTGCCCGTGGAGTAGACGAGGACCGTGGACGATCCGTAGAGCACGTAGCCCGCGGCGACCTGGCGCCGTCCCGGCTGAAGCACGTCCTCCAGCGCCCCCCGCGGCCCCGTGGAGACCTTGCGATGAATCGAGAATATGGTCCCGATCGATACGTTGGCGTCGATGTTGGATGACCCGTCGAGGGGGTCGTAGAGCAGCGCGTACTTGCCGGTGGCGAAGCGGGCCGGGATCGGGATCAACCCCTCCGATTCTTCTGATGCCATGCAGCAGAGGCGGCCCGTGTGGTCGAGGGCGCGGAAAATGACTTCGTGCGCGTACACATCCAGCTTCTTGACCTGCTCGCCGTGCACATTCGTGCGACGAGTCGCGCCGAGGATTTCTCCGAGCCCTGCCCTGTTCACCTCCCGTGAGATCAGTTTCGCGGCGAGCGCGATATCGTAGAGGATGCTCGTGAGCGCCCCGGTCGCTTCGGGAAAGTTGCGCTCCTGATCGATGATGTGTCGCTCGATCGTCACAACCGACGTCATGTCTTCCTCAGTCGAAGGTTACCCTGGACGGTACCACGACCGTCCGTGCGTTCGTTGACCACGAGAATAACCGGACAGACTGTCTGCCGCACGTGCCCTGCGACCTGGCCCAACGCATCGGCGGGCAGTGGCGAACGACTCGCTGTGAATCGATGGCGATCGGCTTGGGGCCATGCAAGATCCGGGCAAAATGGCCGGCTTTCGTAGAGAACACGGCTGCGCGCTGATCCGCCGCGCCGGGGTTGCCGGTCAACGCTCGGTCCTCACCTCTACGCGACCGTCCGCGCCTCCGCGCACCCGAATCGCGCCATCGACGTCCGTCCTGTATGTCGCGACACCAGCTTCGGCAAGCCGCTCCAGCACCTCTGGCGCCGGGTGGCCGTATCGATTTGCGCGACCAACGGATACGAGCGCTATCCCGGGTGAAGTGGCCGACAGGATCTCCGCCGCAGTCGAAGTGCGGCTGCCGTGATGACCGACCTTGAGCACCTGCGAGCGAAGCGCGGCACCGTGACGCCGGGCCAGGTACATCTCGACGGCGGCAGGCGCATCACCCGTGAACAGAGCAGAGAATTCGCCGAATGCCAGGCGGAACACGACCGACTGGTCGTTCGTGCCATCTCCGGTACCGACTGCACCGGTGTCGGGAAAGAGGAACTCGAGGAGCATGCCGTCGAGCCGGAGCTCTCGACCGGCCTCCGCCCGGAGCCAGCGGATGCGGGAGTGCTCGGCGTCATCGATGGCGCTGAGATACAGTGGTTTTCCGGCCGCGACGGCAGGGTCGACAATGGCACCGATGGAAAGGCTCTCCGTGACGGCCGATACGCCCCCGATGTGGTCGCCGTCTGGGTGCGTGAGGATCACGAACTCGAGTCTGTCGGCCCCGTGGCGTAGCAGATATGGAACAACACGCGCGCGTCCCGCATCGAATGTTGCGCTACGCGGGCCAGCGTCCACGAGTATCCATCGCCCGGCCGGCGATCTTATCGCGAACGCGTCGCCCTGACCGACGTCGATGGCGTGGATTTCGACGCCGCCGTATCCAAGGTGTCGCGCGGCGGCCGGCCAAACGATGAGGAGTGCCGCCGCGGCTCCGATCGCGGCCGTCCTGCGAACCGCCGGCCGAACAATGCCGGCGTACCGGTGGGCCACCAAGACGGCAACGAGGCATGCGCCGGTCCATCCAAGCACCGCATGCCTCGACGCGTAACCGTGTCCTCCCGGGACGGATGCCGTCAGCTCGGCCATCCGTTCGAGTAGTGCGAGGAGCAGGCTCCCGGCACCGGCCAGAAACGCCGCCGCAGGCATGGACACAACGCTAACCAGTAGAGCGAGAGCGAGTGCCGGGACCGTGATACCGAGTAGTGGTACGGCAACCAGGTTGGCGACCAGACCGATCGGGGCGAGCTGTCCGAAGTGGAACGCCGCGAGTGGGGTCGTGGTCGCCGACGCGGCGAGATTCGTTGCCAGCGCCTCGCGGAGGGCGGTCCCGCCAACGGGCGGCGCCCGGTCGAGCAGGCGCCTGCGGAGGGCAATCAGCCCTGCCGTTCCGGCGAACGACAGCTGGAATCCCGGTTCGATGACGGCCTGCGGGTCTGATCCGAGGATGACGAGCGCCGCGATGCAGAGGAGGGCGTATGGATTGGCCGGACGTTGCAACATGCGCCCGGCGAGAAGAACCGCGACCTGGATCCCTGCTCTGGCCGCGGCGTGCGGCGCACCCAGGAAGAGGACGTACGCGATGGTCGTGCCTACGGCGACGATGCTGCTGCGCCGGGATCCCAGCCGGAGTACCCGACCCAGGAGAAGGAGCACGCCGGTGACCAGACCCACATGCAATCCGGAAATCGCGAGCAGGTGGACGAGCCCGGCACGAACGAAGCTGTCGCGAAGCTGGCTGTCGAGCCCGTCCCGCTGCTCGAGAAGCAGCGCCTCGACCATTCC
>DATMSC010000179.1:0-8453 GCA_035565595.1 Longimicrobiales bacterium
CCGTGCACGACCAGATGGACCTGTACCTCCTCTCGCTGGACACTCGTCTGACCATCAGCATCACGAACAGGTTCAGCGTGATGATGCGGCACGAGTTCGAGCGTGACACCGAACCGTCGAGCCGCCGGAAGGAAACCGACGACACCATTCTGACCGCGGGTATCAGTGTACAGCTTTGATCGCGCGCTGCCGCGCGCCTCTGGTTTCGCGGCGGTGGCCCTGTTCGCGCTGCTCACGCCTTCATTCGTCGCGGCGCAGGCGCCGCCCATCCCGCTCGACACACTCTGGTTCGTCTACGACCGTGCGTCGCAACGTTTCCCGGCGACGACACGCGGTGTCGAGATCATCGGCTACGACCAGCTCGTGGATTCGCCGGCCCGCAACCTGGCCGACGTGCTGACCTGGGCGCTGGGCATCGAGATCCTGGCGCGGTCGTCGGCGCACGCACAGGCTTCAGTCCGGGGCGGCACCAACGAACAGGTCGTGATCCTCGTGGACGGCGTTCGCGTCAGCCACGGCCCTTCCGGTCCCCACGCTCCAGACGTCGACATCCCGATCGATCAGATCGAACGCATCGAGGTGATGCGCGGCACTGGATCGACCGCTCTCGCGGGCGAGGCAGCCGCCGGCGTGATCAACGTCATCACTCGCCGGGACACGGACGCCGGGGTGAGCGTGCACGCGGAAGGCGGCTCGTTCGGCGGCCTCGATGCGGGAGTCAGTGCCCGGATCGGCGGTCCGCGCGCACACCTGGCGGTCACCGCGTCGCACCACCAGTCGGAGGGGCACCGGCCCGGAACGGATGCGCGCGTCAGCCGCGCCGGCCTCCTCGCCACGCTGGGCACGGGGAGGCACACGGTGCGGGGCCGGATCACCGCGGCCACGAGCGAGTTCGGCGCCGCCGGGTTCTTCGCGCCATACCCGGAATACGACCCCTACGACAGCGCCAAGACGTTCGACGCCGCGCTGGCCTGGGAGCTGGCGCCGACCAGTCAACTCACCATCGAACCGCACGCGCTCCTCCAGCTCGACCGGGACGACTACGTCCTTCGGCGAGGGCATCCCGAGTTCTACCGGAATCGGCACGACGGGTGGCGCGCAGGCGGCGGTATCAACGTCCACTTCCGCCGTGACGCCGCGTTACGGGTACTTGGCGGTGCGCAGTATTACCGGGAAACCATGCGCACCTCGAACGCGTCGGTTGCCGGCGCGCCGTGCTCCCTCTCGCTCCGCTGCCAGCTCTCCAGGTCGAGCGGCGCCGCCTTCGCCGAAGTCAACATAGGCGAATCCGGGCAAGCGGCGCTCACCACCGGCGCGCGCGCTGAATGGCACTCCGATTACGGCTTCTACATCGTGCCATCGGTGTCGATCGCGTTCTGGCCGGGAGACGCTATGCGAATCCGGGCCGGGACGGGTGTGAGCCGGCGGGTGCCGACCTGGACGGAGCGGTTTTACCAGGATTCCGCCAACATCGGCGATCCCGACCTCGTCCCCGAACGCAGCCAGGGAATCGAGTTGGGCGCCGACCTCCTCGCGACACCGAACCTGCGGGTCAACTTCACCGGCTTCATGCGCCGAATGGACAACCTGATCGACTGGATCCGTCCGCTGCCTCCCCCACCGCCGGAGGGCGAAGAATCGGAGCCGGGCGATGATGATGAAGCGCCGTTCGACCAGCGGTGGCGCGCGGTCAACGTCGAGCAGGGCGATTTCGACGGTGTCGAAGCGGAGATCACCGCCCACGACTTCCTGGGCGCGCGCGTATCGTTCAAGGCAATGGGCGTGACGTACAGGGCACCGTCGCTGGACAGCATCGCGTCGCGTTTTGCCTTCAGGCCCATGACGCGCGTCGTCTCGCTGGCCGTAGATCGCGCGTTCGGCGACCACGTCGTCCTGTCGGCCCGAATCCTGAACGGCCGCCGCAGGGCCGAGCCGATGTACTACCGCGTGGACGCCAGACTCTCCATCCACGCCCGCAGGACCCACATCTACCTGGACGCGACGAATCTGACGGGATCCGAGTACCTGGATGTGACAGGCATCCCCGCAGCGCCGCGGGGGTTCTTCCTCGGCGCGAGCTGGGGATGGTCGCCGAACTGATTTGGCCTGCCGCGATACCGGTGAAGGCCGTCAGCCGATCGACGCCCGACGGTCCCGGAGCGACTCGTCGAGTCGCCGGCATCCTTCCATGAGCAGGGATTCCAGCGGGAGCGTGATCGTCGGCGGCGGGAAGTCCGATTCCGGATAGACCGTGAACTCGCCGTCATCGCCCCAGGCAATGACGCGGTAAACCGCCTCTGGTCCCACCTCGCCGTTGCATGTCGCGTGCACCGGCGTGCCGCGGTCGAGGTACAGTCGCGCTTCCTCAGCGGTAGCCGGTCGCCTCAGCTCGATGCGCACGGATTTGCGGCCATTGGCCAGCGCCTGGACGAGATCCAGGAACGAGAACGCCTGGAACGCGGCCGAGAACTCGCCGGCCCGCGGCCTCGCCGCCGACCGCACGCGGGAACGCGAGGCGATGGCGCGAACGATACGCGCTGCCGCCAGGTGGAAGTCGTGCGGCGGAGAGAAGACGTCGTCCGCGCCTGCGTCCAGGAGCGCGAGCGTGACTGCCGGATCGCTCGACTCCGTGACCACGTAGAGCAGCAGGGCCGCGTCCAGCTTGGCGATCCGGGCGAACTGCTCGACCTTCCCGTGCACCGCTTCCCGGTCCACGATGATCGCGGCCGGCGGCTGACGCTCCGCCATGGCCTGGGCATCGGCCAGATCGCGGGTCACGATCGGCCGGATCTTCGACCGCGCCAGCCGCGCTCCGAGATCGGCGATCCGGTCGCCGCCGACCAGAATGACCTGAGCCGTCTCCCCGACCTCACCTGCCGCTCGCCGCTCCTCCAGCAGCCCGATGTATTTCTCCGCCAGCTCCAGCGTCGCCAGCCTGGCCGCTGCCCGTCGCAGACTCGCGCGCACGTCCAGTGTGTCGTCCCGCTGATCGGCGGACGCCGGCGGCGCCAGGATGTGGTGGTACCAGACCAGCGCCAGGATCCGGGCGCCCTGGAGGATTTCGGGGTCGAGCCGGCCGGGGAGATCCGGCGCGCGCGCGCCGAGAAAGAGTGAGAAGCATGTGTCGAGCAGCTCTTCGATCGGCCACGGGAACCGTAGTCGAACGGCGATTTCTCGCGACCGTGCGAAGTCCGCGAACGGGCCGGCTAGCGCGCGCCCGTCCGGAGCCTCCGGCGCGGGCGGGACCAGGAGATGAACCGCCAGGTGGAGCCCGTCCACTGCCAGCCGGCTGAGGCCATCCAGTCTCGCGAGCGCCTCGACGTCCCGCGCGAGGACACCATAGGGAGGCGGGTCGCGACCACGCGTGCGAGAGTCAGCCAGCGCTTCCACCGCGGCACGGAGACTCCGGACCACTTCACCGTACGGCGCCGGATTCCCGATCAGCGCATCGCTGACGGAGGGGAACGTCGTGACTTCGGCGGGTAGCGGTGCCAGCTGGCCGGAGCGAACCCATCCGCGGAACGTATCCGAGATCTCGGAGCCTACCAGAATGGCCTCGATGGGGCCGTCCCCGAGTGCCGATTCCAGCTCGGCCAGGCTGGACACGACCACGAGCTCCCGCCCCTCACGCGCAAACACCGAGGCGAGGAAGGCACGGGTGTGAGCGCGGCCGGTGACCATGACCACACGTGGAAGCGGCCCGCCCTCCCCCGCGTCGCGACCGTCGCCTCGTTCGTCCGCCGACGCCCCGCGCTCCGCACCCGGGCCGAACAGCTCCGGAAGCTCGACGATGCCATCCTCGACCGGCGCCCTGCTCGCCAGGGCAGCTCTCACCTCCCGCAGGTCCCGGTCCGGTGCCAGCTCGAGGATCAACCGCTCGGCGCCGAATCCGGTGCGCAGCGCGTCCAGCGTCGCGGTGTCACGCGGGTCGTTCAGGGCAACAGTGAGGACCCGCTCCGAAGCGTCCCAGCGGACCGGGATCGCGATGGAGCCCGCCGGGCCCGGGTCGGGGATGCGGTTGCGGAGATCCTCCGGCACATCAGATGCGCCCAGAGGGCGCCACGGCAGGTCGAACTGCTTGCTGAGCGCGCGAATGAGCTGGTGCGGCGTGAGGAACCCCAGCTCGATGAGGCACTCGCCCAGGCGCGCGCCACGTGTCCGCTGCAGGCGCAGTCCGGCGCGGATCTGCTCATCCGTAACGTATCCCAGCTCTTCCAGGATACGATCGAGGCGAGCCGTCCGCACCACGATCACGGGCGTGCCGCTCCTGCGAGTGCCTGTGGATCGAACGCGTAGCGCATGGCTTCGACCACGTCCACGATCCCCTGATCCACCAGCTCGCGCAGGTGCTGGTCGAGCAGCCGCATCCCTTCCTTGCGACCCGTCGTGATCATGTTGTTGATCTGGTGCGTCTTCCCTTCGCGGATCAGGTTCCGCACCCCCGGCGTCGCGACCATGATCTCCATGGCGGCGACGCGACCGGGCCGGTCCACCCGCCGGAGCAGTTGCTGCGAGCAGATCCCGATGAGGACCTCGGAAAGCGCGACCCGCACCGCCGACTGTTCATCCGCCGGGAAAGCGTCTGCGATACGGTTGATCGTCTGCGCGGCGGATTTCGTGTGGAGCGTGCCAAGTACCAGGAAACCCAGCTCGGCCGCCGTGAGGGCCAGCGAAATCGTCTCCAGGTCCCGCATCTCGCCGACCAGCACGACGTTCGGGTCCTCGCGCAGCGCCGCGCGCAACGCGGAAGCAAACGACTTGCTGTGATCGCCGATCTGCCGCTGGTTGATCAGGCACTGCTTGTTCGTGTGGATGAACTCGAGCGGGTCCTCCAGCGTGATGATGTGGTACTTCATGTTCTCGTTCAGGTAATCCACCATCGCCGCCTGCGTCGTGCTCTTCCCCGAGTTCGTGGGACCCGTTACGAGGATGAGACCGGCCCGCTGCTGGAGCATCGTCTTCAGCACCGGCGGGAAGCCGAGCTGATCCAGCGTCGGCACCTCATGGGGGATGATCCGGAACGCCGCCGCGATACCGGGATGCTTCCTGAACACGTTGATGCGGAATCGGGCGACGGACTCCAGCGTGTACGCGCAGTCCAGCTCGCCATCCGCCTCGAACCGCTCGATCTGCGAATCGGTGAGCAGCTCGTAGATCAGGAGCTGGATCTCGTCCGACGTCAGCGCGCGATGCCGCGCCCGCTCCAGCGAGCCGTTGATCCGCAGCATAGGCGAATGCCCGGCGCTGAGGTGCAGGTCCGATGCACCGGACTTCTGCATGATCTCCAGAAATGCGTCGATCCTGGCCACGCGCTCACACCCGATCCAGGTTTCACGTACATCGCAACAGCAACAACTTACCCCGGTCCGCCAGCCAGCGCGAGAACTCCGGCCTCGCCCCGCCGGACCCGCGGCGCACTGGCGCGGCCGGTTACTTCGGGGCATATTCGGTACGTCATCGACCAGCGACCCATCGCGCGTGCCCGAGGCTCATTTGACGAACGCCGGTTCCAGGATCGAGGACGACACCAGCGCGCTGCGCGCCGAGGTGATGGGACCGGACATCGGTTCGGGTCCGGCACTGGATGGCGATCCGGTCCGCCGTCTGGCCTCGTACCTCCGGCGGACGTACCGCGGGCGCATCACCGGCGAGGTCACGATCCCGGCGAGTGAGGGGCGATACTCGCCACTACCCGACGACCTCGATCCTCGCCTCGCCGCGGCCCTCGCCCGGCGGGGGATCCAGCGGTTGTACTCACACCAGCGCGCGGCCTGGGACGCCGTGCGCGCGGGGAGGCACACTGTCGTCGTCACACCGACCGCGTCCGGCAAGACGCTCTGTTACAACCTGCCGGTCCTGCACGACGCGCTCGGCCAGCGGAGCAAGGCGCTCTATCTGTTCCCCACCAAGGCGCTCGCGCAGGACCAGGTGGCGGAGCTGATCGAGCTGAACCAGGCGGGCGACCTCGGCGTGCGCGCGTTCACCTTCGATGGTGACACTCCCGGCGACGCGCGCAAGGCAGTCCGGACGCGGGGCGACATCGTCGTCTCGAATCCGGACATGCTGCACCAGGGAATCCTGCCGCACCACACCAAGTGGGCGCAATTCTTCGAGAACCTGCGCTACGTCGTGATCGACGAAATGCACACGTACCGCGGGGTTTTCGGGTCGCACGTCGCGAACGTGATCCGTCGGCTGCGCCGGATCTGCCGGTTCTACGGTACGGATCCGGTGTTCAT
Organism: Longimicrobiales bacterium; assembly: GCA_035565595.1. GTDB lineage: Bacteria > Gemmatimonadota > Gemmatimonadetes > Longimicrobiales > RSA9 > DATMSC01. The sequence goes on from DATMSC010000179.1 coordinate 6,240, forward strand.
CCTCTCCTCGGCGACGATCGCCAATCCCGGTGAGCTGGCCTCGCGTCTCATCGAGGCTGAAGTCGTCACGATCACGGAGAGCGGGGCGCCGCACGGCGAAAAGCACCTGCTGCTGTGGAATCCGCCGGTCATCAATGCCGACCTGGGGATCCGCGCTTCCGCCCGGTCGCAGAGCACGCGCATCGCTCGCGCGGCCGTCAAACGGGGGCTCAAGACGATCGTCTTCGCGCAGACGCGACTGATGGTCGAGGTGCTGACCAAATACCTCAAGGACGCTTTCGACGGGGACCCGCGCAAACCAGGCCGGGTCGCCGCCTACCGCGGCGGATACCTCCCCACGGAGCGGCGGGCGACGGAGAAGAAGCTGCGCGCCGGGGACGTGGCCTGCGTCGTCGCCACCTCCGCCCTCGAGCTGGGCGTAGACATCGGCGCGCTGGACGTCTGCATCCTGAACGGGTACCCGGGCACGATCGCGGGAACGTGGCAGCGGCTGGGTCGCGCGGGGCGGCGCAACCGGCCTGCGCTCGGCGTCCTCGTCGCGACCAGCCAGCCGCTCGACCAGTACATCGTCCGCACCCCCGAGTTCTTCTTCGGAGCATCCCCGGAAGTCGCGCGCATCGATCCGGACCAGCTCCTCATCCTCCTGGACCACGTCCGCTGCGCGGCGTTCGAGCTGCCTTTCGAGGACGGCGAGCGCTTCGGCGGCGAGGAGCTGGAGGAGTTGCTGAACTATCTGCAGGAACAGGGCGTGCTGCACAGGGAGGGAAATCGCTGGCACTGGATGACCGATAGCTATCCGGCCAATTCCGTGTCGCTGCGCTCCGTCGCCGAAGGCAACTTCGTCGTCGTGGACACGACCGATGGGAAGCAGACGATCGTCGCCGAGGTGGACTTCTCCTCCGCCCCGATGACGCTCTACGAAGGTGCCATCTATCTGATCCAGGCGAACCCGTACCAGGTCGAGCGGCTGGACTGGACGGGGCGAAAGGCGTACGTCACCGCAACGCGCGCCGACTACTACACCGACGCGATCGACTACACCCGGCTCAAGATCCTCGACGATTTCGAGCGCGACAGCGGGAGCGGCGTCGACACCGCGCACGGCGACGTCCACCTCGTGCGGCGGATCGCCGGGTACAAGAAGATCCGCTACTACACGCACGAAAACGTCGGCTACGGCAACATCAACCTGCCGGACCAGGAGCTGCACACGACAGCGGTGTGGTGGCAGGTTGCGCCGGATGCGCTCATGGCCGTGCTCCCCAACCGCCAGGAAGCGCTGGACGGATTCCTGGGCGCCGCGTACGCCATGCACCACGTCGCCGCGCTGCGAATGATGTGCGAGCCGCGCGACCTCGGCCGGGCTGTCGGCGACGGCGACGCAACCTGGTTCGCAACCGTGGGGCCCAACGGCAGAGGACAGATCCGGGACTTCGAGCGCGGAGAGCTGGATCCGAACGACCCGATGCTGGGCGGCGGGCGGTTCCACCCGGCCGTCTTCCTCTACGACAACTACCCGGGCGGTATCGGCATCTCCCCGGCGCTCTTCGATCGACGCCGCGACGTCGTGCACGGCGCCCTGGAACTCGTCTCCGCATGCGGTTGCGCGTTCGGTTGCCCGGCGTGTGTGGGTCCGATACTCGCTTCGGACGAGGTGCGCGGGTACTCGCCGAAACTCGCCGCGCTCCAGGTACTGCGACTCCTCTCAGGCGATGTCGCTCAGGCGACGGCTTGACACGCTCCGGCGCGAGAGCGGCGCGGTCGGTCCACTGAACGGCGATGCGCCGGCGGCTGATGCGTCGCCCGGCCATGACGCCCGCATCACGGACGCCCGGGCAGCCGCGACCGGAGAAGCGCCGAAGCCCCCGTCGGAACAACCTCGGCCGTCGCCCAACCCGGAAACTCGCGCGAAGATCGAGCGGCTGCGCCGGCAGATCGAAGCGGTGCGTACTGCGGGCGAACCGTCGCCTCCGGGCGTCGCGCCGGCACGACCATGGAACGCCGCGTCGCCCTACGCCGCCCCATTCGCCGGCAGCACTGCAGCGCCCGGTTTCACGCCGCTCCAGGTCGGCACCATGTCAGCGGCGAAACCCCGCCGCGGCGACGACGCCCGCCTGGCCGAGCTGCTGCGCGGCGAGATCGTCGCTCCGGGCGTAATCCTGACCGAGCGTAGCGTGCCGCTGAGCCGACGGCACGGTGCCGTCGCGCTGCACC
>DATMSC010000180.1:0-2684 GCA_035565595.1 Longimicrobiales bacterium
CGATGGTGATGAAGATGCCGGCGAACAGCTTCGCGACTTCCAGGATCGGGAACCAGTCGAACTCGTTGGCCTTGCGGCTGGCCAGGGGCGTCAGCTTCCAGCTCGCAAAGGCAATGCCCAGGAGAGCGACGTCGCGGATCACGTTCTCGTACGCGATGTGGATCTCGAAGAACGTGAACTCGCCAAGGCGAACGAAGCCCGAGAAGAGAACCGCGCCGATCACGCCCAGGAGGAGGAGCAGGTTAATCCCGCCCTCGATCCCGAGCTTCTCCTCAGACTGCGGCCGCAGCGACTTGTCTTCCTTCGCGTACGCGGCACGATCCCACACGTAGTAGATCGCAAGCAGGATCACGCTCACGAAGAGCATCTCGAAGAGCATGTGCTGCGTGGTCCAGAAGAACGGCACGCCCTGCAGGAACCCGAGGAAGAGCGGCGGATCGCCCAGCGGTGAGAGCGAGCCCCCGACGTTCGCCACCAGGAAGATGAAGAAGATGACCGTGTGCACCATCCGGTTACGCCACGCGTTCGCCCTGATCAGCGGCCGGATGAGCAGCATCGCCGCACCCGTCGTCCCCATCCACGACGCGAGGAACGTCCCGAGCGCGAGAATGCCGAGATTGACCTCCGGACTCCCCGTCAACTGCCCCTTGAGGCGCACCCCGCCGGAAACCGTGAAGAGCGCGAGGAGCAGGATGATGAAGGGGATGTATTCGAGCAGGTAGACGTGCAGCACTTCGTAGATCGCGACCGCCGGACCCTGGAAAATGAACATCGGCACGAGGATCGCCAGCCCCCAGAATGCGGAGACCTTGCCGAAGTGATGGTGCCAGAAGTGCGGCGCCAGAAGCGGGAAGAGCGCGATCGAGAGGAGGATCCCGGCAAAGGGAACCACCCAAAGCAGGCCGAGCGAGGCGCCGTCGATGCCGTGGTGACCCGCTTCCTGCGCGAACAGCGTGCCGGGAACCAGCGCGAGTGCGGCCCCGGCGAGGAAAGGCACGGTCCGGCGAATTCTGGATAAATCCTTCATGTCAGCTCCAAAGGACGAGTCGTAGTCCAAGCGTTCGCTCGCGCCCTCCGCGGTTCCGCGGTCCATTCGACCGCGGCGACCGTACCGATGCCACCCTGGCGATTCCTTCGACGTGTTTCCCGGGAGACCGGCGCTCAGCAGCAGGTCGGTTTCAGCGGAGTAGCGCCCCCTTCGACTTCATTGCCGCCCGAACTCCACCTGCGGCGGCTCCTGCGCGGCTGCGGGCGCGGCGAATTGCTCACGTCGCTCGGCACCAATGACGCGGGCCGTGATCACCTGCGGAAACTGGCGGATGTAGGTGTTGTACTGGGTGACGGCTTCGTTGTAATCACGCCGGGCGACGCTGATCCGGTTCTCGGTCTCGGTCAGCTCGTCCTGGAGCCGGATGAAGTTCTCGTTCGCCCGCAACGTCGGGTACGCTTCCACGGCCACGTTGATGAACAGCCGGAGGTTGCGCGACACCGCCTCGTTGGCCTGACTCACCTGCTCGGCGTCAGCGTCGGATTCGAGCGCCCGCGCCATCTCCTCCCTCGCCTGCGTCAAACCCGCGCGCGCCTGCGCCACACCGAGCTGAGTTTCCCGCTCGAACGATGCCGCCTCGTCGACGGTTGCCACGAGATTCGGGATCAGATCGTTGCGCCGCACCAGCTCGGCGTCGATGTTGGCCCTCATCTGCTCGGCCCGCTCGTCCAGCTCCTGGATACGGTTGTAACCGCAGCCTGCGAGAGCGAAGGCGAGTCCGGCAATGATCAGAACCCGTGGAATCGGCGGAATCATATCCACTATCTCCCATGTATGTCAATGAACGCTGCCAGCCGCTCGGCGGCCTCGTTGTACTCGTCGACGATGGGGTCGTCAATGGCCACTGCCCAGTCGTGCGCGGGGCGCGCGGCGAGCACGGTCCGGAACGCGTCCGGGCGCGTATCGATCAGCGCACATCCGGTTTCGATCACGGCGTCCATGCTCGCTGGCACGGGCTTCCCGTCGAGGCGGAGTGCGGTCCTGAGATAGGTCACGAACGAGGGCAGCGACCGACGCAGCAGCTGTCCGATCCTCGTCGGGTCCGGAGCGGCAAGGAGGAGCGCGCCATGCAAATGCAAGAGCTTGGACCTGATCTCGCGCTCCGCCTGGAGTCGAAGCGTTTCCGGCGGTACGTGCACATCGACAGTGGGGTCGGAACCGAGGATGGCAACGTGGGCATCACGGATGTCGGAGAGCTCGATCCCGAAGACGTCATGGGCACGCGCCCACTCGTCTCCTGCCATGAACAGCGGAACGACGCCCGATTCGGCCCAGCGGACGCACGTCGCGGAAGCGTCGGCAAGGAGGCGCGCGTTCATATCCCGTACGAGGACGAGGACGTTGATGTCGCTCACGCCCTCGATCCACTCGCCGCGGGCGGCAGAGCCGAAGAGGATCGCGGCGTCCAGTCGCTCGCCGAGATCTCCCTGGAGGTCGGCGACGAATCGCCGCGCCATGCGTTCCGGATCAGCCTTCGTCATCCCGAACCAGCTCCTGAAAGGTTCGGCGCCTACCAGCTCCGACCGATCCCGCCACCGCCGAAGCCGCCACCACCTCCGAATCCGCCGAAGCCACCGCCGCCGAATCCTCCACCACCGAATCCTCCGCCGAATCCGCCAAATCCGCCACGGCGCCC
>DATMSC010000181.1:0-2155 GCA_035565595.1 Longimicrobiales bacterium
GAGACCCGGAGCGCAATAACCATCAGCTACCACCTCATCGCCGCCCGGGTGACGTGGTATGTCCAGACCAACGCCGATTTCGTCGTGGTGGGTCGCGTGCTCGGTCAGGCCGCGCTCGGCGCGTATTCTCTGGCGCTGGCCATCGCGTCCGTACCGGTGGAGAAAGTCACGGCCATGGTCGGGCGCGTGAGTCCGGCGGTGTTCTCCGCAGTGCAGCGCGACATGACCGCCGTCCGGAGATACCTGCTGCAGCTTACCACCGGGATCTCGCTGATCACTTTTCCCGCGGCCTTTGGCCTCGCATTCGTAGCCGACGACTTCGTGGCGCTGGTGCTCGGCGACGAGTGGGCCGCCGCCGTCGTACCACTCCGTATCCTCGCCGCGTACGTCAGCTTCAGGTCGATTTCTCCATTGCTCGGGCACATCCTGACAGTGACCGGCGGGACGGGGTTCGCCATGCGCGTTGGAATCGTCAGCGCGGTCGTGCTGCCGATGGGATTCCTGTTCGGAAGCCGCTGGGGCGCGGGCGGCGTGGCCGCCGCGTGGCTGGTGCTCGACCCCTTCCTCGTGGCGCCGGTCTACTGGCGGGTATTCACGACGCTTCGAATGCGCCCCCGCGAGTATCTCGCGGCGCTGCGCCCGGCATTGAGCGGGTGCACCGCCATGGCCCTGGCCGTGCTCCTCATCCGGACGGCGGCGATCGATGCGTCGACAGCCGCACGCTTCGGACTCTCGGTCTCGGCCGGTGCGGCAGCGTACATCGCGATCCTCTGGTTCGCGTACCGCGATGCCGCCTTCGGCTACCTCATGCGCCTGATCCGCCGCTTCGGCCGGAGCGCGCCGGCACCAGTCGCAGAGCCCTGATCATGTGCGGATTCGTAGCCGTCCATCGTTTCGATAGTGCGCCGGTCGACCCCGGATTGCTCGGCCGCATGCGGGACACGATGCTCCATCGCGGCCCCGACGACTGCGGCCTCGAGATCCGCGGCGCAACCGGCCTCGCGCACCGCCGCCTGTCGATCGTGGACCTCTCCCGTTCCGGCCGGCAGCCCATGGCCAACGAGGATGGTACGGTCTGGCTGCTCTTCAACGGCGAGATCTACAACTACCTCGAACTGGTCCCCGGCCTCGAGCGGCTGGGGCACACCTTCGCGTCGCGGACGGACAGCGAGACCATCCTCCACCTCTACGAGGAGCTCGGCGAGCGGTGCATCGACGAGCTGAACGGGATGTTCGCGTTCGTGATCTGGGACGAGAACGACGGCACGATTTTCTGCGCCCGTGACCGGCTCGGGATCAAGCCGTTCTACTACTACGTCGGCGAGACACACTGCGTCATGGCGTCCGAGATCAAGGCGATCCTCGCGGACCCCGCCGTGCCGCGGGCGCCGGACCCGCTCGCCCTGGGCGACGTGCTGCACGCGGGCTTTCCCACGGGCCCGCGCACCATGTTCCGCGACATCCGGCAGCTCGAGCCGGGCCAGTGCCTGACGATCCGCGGTGGCCGGGCCGCGATTCGGTCGTACTGGGACGTGCCGTTCCGATACCGGTTCGACCGACCACCATCCGAGACTGCACACGAGCTCGCCGCGCTGCTCGAAGACTCTGTCCGTATACAATGCCGGAGCGACGCGGCGCTGGGCACCCACCTCTCGGGTGGGCTGGATTCGAGCACGGTGACGGCACTCGCGGCTAGAATCAGGAATGAACCGCCGTCGTTCTCGATTCGATTCGCGGAAGGCGGCTACTACGACGAGACGCACTACGCGCGCGCTGTCGCCCGTCACGCCGGAAGCGTGCACCACGAGGACACGCCACACGCGACGGACTTCTTTCGCCACCTGCCTCGCCTGGTCTGGCACTGCGAGATGCCGCTCCCGAACTACGGTGCGTACGCGTACTGGACGGGTTCGCGCCTCGCCGCCCGTCACGTGAAGGTCGCGCTCACCGGCCACGGCGGAGACGAGATCTTCGGCGGCTACCCCGCGCAGTTCCGGGTCGGTCTCGGCGAATTCGGCGCCTTCGCCGGCGGCGGCCAGCAGGAGCGACGACGGTGGCTGGCCGAGGCACTGGCGGGGATCCGGCGACGAGGTCCACGCCACGCTATCCGTGCCGCGCTGCGTCGGATTCGGCCCGGGCATGCTCCGTCGCAATC
>DATMSC010000182.1:0-7043 GCA_035565595.1 Longimicrobiales bacterium
ACTTGCATGTGTTAGGCACGCCGCCAGCGTTCGTCCTGAGCCAGGATCAAACTCTCCATAGAAAAGTCCAATCAGCTCTTTCGAACGTCTATTACACGTTCGGATTACCTTTGCAAGAACCCATTGGCGCCTCACGGCGCCGCGTCCACGGGAAGGTACACCCATGGACAGGGCCCACACAGACATCCAAGACCCTGATTTTCAATCATCGGGCGCTTTCGCGCCGAGCAAGTCAATCTAGCGCGACGGTTACGACCTGTCAACCAGTCGCCCGCCACGCCTCGATTGCATCGTTATCGCGCTGATGGCGAAGTAGATCGATGACGGGGTGAACCGGACGGATCACACACGCACGAGGGCGCGATGCTCAGTTCCAGTCCCTGGAGCGAACGCGACGATGGTGACCTGCCTCGAGGTCATCTTCCCACTCTTCGTCCTCCCACTCATCCTCGTCCTCCCACTCCTCCTCATCCTCATCCCATTCGTCTTCCCAATCCTCGTCGTCCTCCCACTCTTCCTCGTCCTCCCACTCATCCTCGTCGATGTCATCCTCATCGAAAGCGACGATGGGTTCGAGCACCTCGAGGTCGGTGCCCCAGGACAGAGCGGAACGTAGCGCCATGTGAGCCCCTCCTTGAAGAGGCGGTCGTGGTGAACAGCGAGCCCGACACACCGGGATTTGCGATGCAGCGGAAAGGCCGCGCCCCAAGGTAAACATGGTGGCCGGTGTGTCAAGAGGGATTGCAGCCCCGAAGTGGCCTCTACCGCTCAACCTGCCTTGCGCGATGCCTTTTTCCGTTCGTGGGCCTTGAGATACCGCTTGCGCAGCCGGATGGCGGAGGGAGTGACCTCGACGAGCTCGTCGTCGGCGATGAACTCCAGCGCCCTCTCGAGGGTGAACTGCCGGGGAGGCTCGAGATAGATGTTCTCGTCCGAGCCGGCCGCGCGCATGTTGGTGAGCTTCTTCCCCTTCGTGACGTTCACGTCCATGTCGCCGGGACGCGAGTTCTCGCCCACGATCATCCCTTCATAGGTCGGTACACCGGGACCGATGAAGAGCGTGGCGCGCTCCTGCAGATTGTAGAGCGCGTACGCGACGGATACGCCGTCCACCATGCTGATGAGCACGCCACGCTCGCGGCTGCGGAGCGGGCCGGCCCAGGGGCCGTACTCCAGGAACTGGTGGTGCAAAACCCCCTCGCCGCGCGTATCCGTGAGGAACTCGCTGCGATAGCCGAAGAGGCCGCGCGCGGGGATTCGGAACCGCAGTCGCGTGACCGAGCCGCTTCCGCTCGCGCCATTCGCCCCCTGGCCGCCCGCCCGCATCTCGATCACTTCACCGCGCCGTTGCCCCAGCTTCTCGATCACGACACCGACGTACGCTTCCGGAACGTCGATCGTGACTTCCTCGTACGGCTCGAGCGTCTCGCCGTTCGGCCCCTCGCGCGTAATGACGCGCGGGCGTGACACGGCGAACTCGTAGCCCTCGCGGCGCATCGTCTCCATGAGGATGCCGAGGTGCAGCTCACCCCGGCCGGAGACGGTGAAGGCATCCGTCGAATCGGTCTCCTCCACCCGCAGCGCGACATTGCGCTCCAGCTCGCGAATCAGGCGTTCGCGGAGCTGCCGGCTCGTCACGTACTTCCCTTCGCGGCCCGCGAACGGCGAGGTGTTGACGACGAAGTCGACGGACACCGTCGGCTCTTCGACCGCGATCCCGGCGAGCGGCTCGGGCGAGGCAGGGTCCACGACCGTCGCGCCGATCTCGACGGCGTCCAGACCAGCAAGCGCCACGATCTCGCCCGCAGCGGCTTCCTCGACTTCGACGCGCTGGAGCCCCTCGAAAGAGAAGAGCTTTGCGACGCGCGAGGACGGTCCATCCTCCGAGACCACGTCGGTTCCCGGAGGGAGGAGGCGGACCGAGTCACCGACGCTCACCCGCCCCCGCTCGATCCGGCCGATCGCCATGCGGCCCAGGTACGGCGAATAGTCGATTGTGGACACCAGCATCTGGAACGGTGCCTCCACGTTCGACGGCGGTGCCGGTACCCGCTCCAGGATCGTCTCGAAGAGCGGCGTCAGGTCCCGACGCGGCTCGTCCAGATCGCGAATGGCGAAGCCCTCCCGAGCGGACGCGTACAGGACCGCGGCGTCGAGCTGCGCGTCATCCGCGTCCAGCTCGATAAGCAGCTCGAGCACCTCGTCGTACACCCGCATCGGCTCCGCATCCGCGCGGTCGACCTTGTTGATGACGATGATGGGCTCCAGTCCGAGCGACAGCGCCTTGCGCGTGACGAAACGCGTCTGGGGCATCGGCCCGTCATGCGCGTCGACCAGCAGCAGCACGCCATCCACCATCCGCAGGATCCGCTCCACCTCGCCGCCGAAATCGGCGTGCCCCGGCGTGTCCACGATGTTGATCTTGTGGTCCCGCCACCGGATGGACGTGTTTTTCGACAGGATCGTGATCCCCCGCTCCCGCTCCAGCGGGTTCGAGTCCATCACGCGCTCGGCAACGACCTGGTTCTCGCGAAATGCACCGGCCTGCCGGAGCATCTGGTCGACCAGCGTCGTCTTGCCGTGGTCGACGTGAGCAATGATGGCGATGTTGCGAATCATGCGACCCGTCGGTCCTCCCCGGGCGGCGCATGGCCACCCCCTCGGTTTTTGCGCGCCCGCGACGCGGATTCCGGTCCGGGCACAGCCTTTTAACATAACGGGTTCCGGGCGGTCGGACCACTCCCGGGATGGCATAGGGCGAGGGCTAAGGCTAGGGCTAATGGGGGCGGAGAGATCTTCGACGATGCGCCCATTGCGGTAGAGGACGCCGCCACCGGGCCACGCGCCGGGCGATCGGATCACACCCGGGATGGCAAAGGGCGAGGGCTAAGGCTAGGGCTAGGGCTAGGGCTAATGGTACGGGTAGGTTTCGAGATCCCGGCTAGGGGCCCGGTCCCGATCCCAGCGGCGTCCTCTGCCCAGAAGTTCGAATCGTCGAACGCCGCGCCGTCACAACTAGCCCTGGCCTTAGCCCTCGCCCTATGCCGTCTATGTCGTCACTGGTGCTCCGCGCAGTGGAGATCGGCGGGCGGCGACTCGAGCTGAACCGTGACATGGCGGATGCCGAAGCGACGGCGCATGCGGCGGTGGATCTCCTCGAGGATCTGCTGATGCTGGCCGGGATCCTTGACCACGGCGTGACCGCTCATGGCCAGGAATCCGCTGGTGACCGACCAGACGTGGAGGTCGTGGACATCCTCGACTCCCGGGACATCCTCGATGGCGTCGCGGACCTCGGCGAGATCGATGTGCCGGGGCACGGCTTCGAGCAGGATGTCCACGGACTCGCGGACGAGCTTCCAGCTACTGAACAGGATGAGCGCCGCGACGAATACGGAGATGAGCGGATCGGCGAGCGTCCATCCGGTGGCCAGGATCACGAGCGCGGCGGCGACGGCGCCGACCGATCCGAGCAGGTCGCCGAGGACATGGAGGTACGCGCCGCGAACGTTCAGGCTGTGCCCGGCTGATCGGTGCAGGATCAGCGCCGCGGTGATGTTGACGGCCAGCCCTGCGGCGGCGACACCCAGCATCAGATCGGCCCGCACGGATGCAGGATCCAGGAAGCGGCGGTATGCCTCGAGGCAGATGGCCAGCGCAATGACGGCCAGCGTGACGCCGTTGACGAGCGCGGCGAGGATCTCCATGCGGAGATAGCCGTAGGTCTTGACTGTGGTGGCTGGGCGCCGCGCGAACCACATGGCGAAGAGCGCGAGCCCCACGGCGGCCACGTCGGTCAGCATGTGACCGGCGTCGGCCATGAGCGCCAGCGAGTTGGAGAGCCACCCGCCCACGAACTCGACCACCATGAAGGTGGCCGTGAGACCCAGGACAATGGTCAGGGCTCGCCGCCCCGCCAGGCGAGCGTGGTCGTGGTGATCGACCTCGTGGTCGTGCTCGTGTGCGTGGAGGTCCTGAGCGTCGGCGGTGGGCGTCGCCTCGAGTGCGCCAGCTCGCACTTCGGCGTCGGGGTAGGGCGGATTGCCCCCCGGCAGACAGTGGGGACCGGGACCCATGGCGCAGCGGGCCCGGTCGATGCGGGCGGCGCGGCTCATCGCGTCGTGGCTCCGGGCTCGAAGCGGGCGTCACTCGGGATGACCCAGAGCCAGGACTCGTCGGCTTCGAAAGTGCGCGTTGCGAGCCGGAGCGCGGCACCGTCGGCGCGGGTCGCTGTGAGGCGGATCGGCTCGCCCGCAGGAATGGGCGCGACCTCGGTGATGTCACCGGGCCCCACCCGGCCAACGATGATCTCGGGAGACTCGGGCGCTCCGGACCGATACGCGATCACGAGCTCCGCGCCGGTTTCGTTGTGCACGCTGAGCGTCGCCAATTCAGCGGTCCGCACGGTGCCTCCACCCTGTCCCGGGGATCGCTGGCCGAGCCGCGGCAGGCAGGCGCCCGCCGCGAGTGCCACCACGAGGACCACGAACATTGGCAAGAGGCTGCGTGACATCGTCGAGCTTCCGTTGATACGCCCTGGAGCCACTACCCCGGGCGCACGCCACGGGTCCTTCCACACCAGGGTGCACCGGACATGCCACCTGGCACCGCGGTTCCGCTCAGATAGCACAGGCGTATTCGGCGAGAACTTGCAGCAGCACGGCAACCTCGGCGGGCGAGCGAATGCATGCTGTTTTGCCGCGGCATCACCCGGCTCGGCCGCCACGAGCACGCCGTCACACCAGCCGCGGATCGCGCGAATCGCGTCTGCGTGTAATGTCGCGTCGACCGCACGACCGCTCACCACGCCCACGATGGTGTCTGGACGTCCGGAAAACCGCATGAGCGAAGCTCGATGAGACTCCGGCAACGCGGCGGCGCCGGGGTGTTCCACGACGGTCGCGAGCGTGCCGTCGACGTCGAGCGCGAGCAGGATTCACTCGGCGCGCTCGCGAGCACGACGCCACGCGGGCACCTTTCGGGACGCCTGAGGTAGCATGCGCGACCGCTCTCGAACGTCGCCGTTCGAGAAGTGGCGACACGCCGGAGCCGCAGATCCCTCCCGGTTGCACGGGCACCCTGCGTGGCGGTAGTGTACAACCCATACGGAACCCTGGCAGTACGTGGCGGAAGCCGTACGCGTCGGTCGCCGCAGCCGGCCCGCGGCCACGCACGCGCCATTGCGTTCCTCGTAGGAAGGCAAGCTCCTGGAGGTGCTGCCGTGGACAGGCATTCGAGTCATCACATGGCCATGAGAAAGTTCTGGATCGCCAGTCTCCTCGGCACCCTTGCCGTTGCCGGTTGCAACCAGTCGCCGGTGTCCTACGGCGCGCAGAACAGCATTATCGTCATCGCCGCGGATCCGCTCTGGGAGTCGGTCCAGGACACGGTGGCGATGGTCCTCGAACCTCCGATATTCACCGTACGGGAGGAGCGTACCTTCGACCTCACCCACGCCTCGCCCGCCAACCCGGTCTGGCAACAGTTCAGGATGTGGCGGCAGGTGCTCGTCATCGGCGATGCGGACGACTCGTGGGTGCAGCCGGCGCTGGAAAAGGCCGACTCCGTGCCGACCGAGCTTCCGGCGTTTTTCCAGGTCCGGGACGTGTGGGCGCGAAACCAGGAGGTCACCGTCGTCCTCCTGCCGTCGAGCAGCGACCGGGCCGCGCTCCTGGAGCTGCTCCCCGAGCTGCACGCTTACGTGGACGGACGATTCCGTGCGTATGTCCGGGAGCGGATGTTCACCAGCGGTCCGAACGATGAGCTCCGCGAGGCCCTCGAGAGCAGCGCCGGCTTCTCCCTCACCGTGCCCAACGTGTACCGGGTCGCCGAGCTGGATTCCGTGTACGTCTTCCGCAACGACCAGCAGAGGCAGAGCGAACTGATCCGGTCGATCGTGGTGAGCTGGCGCGAAGCCTTGCCGGTCGAGGAGATCACTCCCGAGCTGGTACTCGCCTGGCGGGACTCGTTGAGCCTGGACTTCCACGATCCGATGCAGATGGTCGACCACGATCGCGGCGTGCAGGCGCGCGAGATCGATGGCGGCGTGGAGATCCGGGGAGTCTGGAAGACGCTGCCGGACGACTGGCCGGGAGCGGGCCCCTACGTCGAGCGCGTGGTGGTCTGCCCCGAACAGGATCGCACCTATCTGCTCGACGCGTGGCTGTACGCCCCGGGACAGGGCAAATACGAGTACATGCTCCAACTGGAGACGATTCTCGACACGTTTGCGTGTACCGCAAGCTGAGTCGCAATGTCATTCGTCCATCTCCACACTCACAGCGAGTATTCTCTCCTCGACGGCGCGAACCGGCTGGACTCCCTCATCGGGCGCGCCGTCGAGCTGGAAATGCCCGCCCTCGCGCTGACCGACCACGGCTGCATGTTCGGCGCGTGGGCGTTCTACCAGCAGGCGATGAAGGCGGGGATCAAACCCATCCTGGGGATGGAGGCCTACGTCGCCCCGGGCGACCGTCGTGAGCGCGGCCCGGCCGCGCGCGCCGGCGACCACGCGTATTACCACCTCGTGCTCCTGGCCCGGGACCAGACCGGTTACCGCAACCTGATCCGCCTTACATCGATCGGTTACCGCGAGGGGTTCTACATGCGCCCGCGGATCGATCGTGAAGTGCTCGCCCGCCATTCGGAGGGGCTTATCGTCACTTCCGCGTGCCTTGCGGGCGAGGTGGCCCGTCATCTCATGGCGGATCGCTGGGATGCAGCCCGTGAAGTCGCGAGCTGGTACGCCAACCTCTTCGATGGGCGGTACTTCCTCGAGGTCCAGGCCCACGACTCACCGGGGCAGCGGGAGCTGAACGAGCGCATCTTCCGACTCGCCGGGGAGCTGGGAATCCCCGTCGTCGCCACCAACGACGCGCACTTCCTGCGAGCCGAAGACCACGAGGCGCACGACGTCCTGCTCTGCATCGGGCTGGGCAAGGACCGGTCGGACCCGAATCGGATGCGCTACGACCGCGGGCTCTATTTCAAGACCGCAGACGAGATCGCGGCGCACTTCCCCGAGCGCCCGGATGTCATCGAGA
>DATMSC010000183.1:0-5141 GCA_035565595.1 Longimicrobiales bacterium
ATCCTCGATCGCCGCAATCTCGCCGGGTTCAGCTCTCAATCTCGCCGACAGGAAGACGATCCCTTCGGGAACGTCGATGTGCCGGTACCCGGGGCAAACGTCCGCTGGGCGCAGCCGGACCGGGCCCGGCTCGCCCGGAACGAGGGCGTCCACCCACTCGACCCGGTCCCAGATCCCCGTGTCGCGCGTCCCTGCGTTCATGGCGAGCGCGCCGCCAATGGTCCCCGGCACCGCCTCGAGAAAGCTCCACCCTTTCCGGCCATGCCGCCTCGCCGCCTGCGTGACTCCCGGGATACCGGCCGCCGCGCCGGCCTCGATCGCCGTCTCGTGGATCGCCACGCGCTTGAACTCGCGGCCCAGCACGATCACTCGCCGGTCCACGCCCGCGTCGCTGATGAGCGTGTTGGCGCCGGCACCAAGCACGAAGAACGGCTCGCTCTGGAGGTACGCCCAGGCGGCGCGGAGCGCCGCGGCGTCGTGGACCTCGCCGAGGAACGTCGCCGGCCCGCCGATGCGGTAGCGCGTGCGCGGCGCCAGGCGCGCGCCGGAATGCCAGCGGACGCTCATGGCCGCGACCTCCGTCCGAGCACACCGGCCAGCTCCCGGCCGACCTCGTCGATCGGACCCGCGCCGATCGTGATGCACACGTCCCCGGGCTCGAGCGCGTCGGCCAGGCGTTCAGCAAGGTCGTCGGTCGCCGCGTGGTAGTGTGCCCTCGCCCGTCCGGACGCCTGCACTGCGGCGTGGATCAGCTCTCCGGACACGCCGGGGATGGGCTCCTCCCGCGCCGGGTAAACGTCAGTGACCCAGACGACATCCGCGGCAGCCAGCGCCTCGCCGAACTCGGTCGCGAAGTCCCGCGTCCGGCTGTAGAGGTGCGGCTGGAACACCGCGACGATCCGCCGTCCGGGGAACGCGGTCCGCGCGGCGCGTAGAGTGACCGCAACCTCGGTCGGGTGGTGCGCGTAGTCGTCGACGATCGTGATCGTCCCGACCTCCGCCACCGTCTCGAATCGCCGGCCGACACCGCGGAAAGCGGCGAGGGCGCGCTGGGCGTGCTCGAAACTGGCACCCGCGTGGCGCGCGGCTGCGAAGGCGCCGAGGGCGTTGCGGATGGAATGCTCGCCCGGCACGCCTACGGTGAGGAAACCCAGCGTCTCTCCGCCGTCGACCACTTTGAACCGGCACTCACCGCCGCGCAGCTCGATGTCGACGGCGCGCAGCGTCGCCTCGGGTCCGGTGCCGTATCCCAGCCGCTGGCCGGAAGTCGCGCTCTCGAGCAACCGACGGGCGCCGGGGTCGTCGACGCATGCGGCGACAAGGCCGTCCGCCGGAACCGGCTCGACGAATGTGCGGAACGCGGCCTCGACTGCGTCGAGGGTGCCGTAGACGTCCAGGTGGTCCGCCTCCACCGTGGTGACAACCGCCACGTCCGGGCGCAGCGTGTGGAACGAGCGGTCGTATTCGTCGGCCTCGACGACGAAGATCCGGTCGCTGCCGCGGCGGAACCCGCTCCCCCACTCGGGGACACGGCCACCGACGAAAGCCGTGGGATCGAGCCCGGCTTCCGCCAGGATCGCCGCCGTCATTGCCGTCGTCGTCGTCTTGCCGTGCGTCCCTGCGATCGCCACCACGTATCCCCGGTTCACGAGCGCTCCGAGCGCCTGGGCCCGCTTGAGGACCGGAATCCCGCGTTCCCTCGCGGCTACGAGCTCCGGAAGGTCCGCCGGCACAGCGGCCGTCGTCACGACGGCGGCGGCGTCCCTGGCGTGCGCGGGGTCGTGTCCCATCGTGATTCGGGCGCCCATTGCGGAGAGCGCCTCACCCGCGGCGCCGGGTCGCAGGTCACACCCGGTGACGCTCCCGCCCGACCGCAGGACGAGCTCCGCCAGCGCCGACATCCCGGCCCCGGAAATCCCGACGAAATGCACGGGTCCCTGCCGCGCGAGAGCACGCAGGTCGACCCCGGCGGGTCCAGTCGCCCCGGCAACCGTGCCGTTCCGGTTCTCGCCGCTCATCGGGATTCCACCAGCTCGATCAGGTGCCGTACGATATCGCGCGCCGCGTCGGGACGCGCACGCTCGCCCGCACGACGAGCCATCTCCGCACGGCGGGCGTCGTCTCCCACCAGCTCCAGGAGCCGGCGCCAGAGCAGCGCGGGCGTCAGATCCGCCTGGGCGATCCATACGGCTGCGCCCGCCTCGGCGAGGGCACGGGCGTTGTGCGTCTGGTGATCCGCCGCCGCCGTCGGGAGCGGGATCAGGATCGAAGGGATGCGCCACGCCAGCAGCTCGGCCGTGGCCATCGCCCCCGCCCGCGAGATCGCCACGTCGGCCGCCGCGAGGGCCTTCGGCATCTCATCGATATACGCGACAGGCCGGACCCAGTCGCCGACAGCCGCATCCGCCAGCCCGCGCTCGACCATTCCGATGTGAGCCGGACCGGTCGCCCAGAGGAGCTGGAGATCGGCCGGCGGCGAAGACAGCTCTCCGGCCTGTGCGGCGCGCACCGCGGCCAGCAGCGCCTCGTTGATCGCGAGAGCTCCCTGACTCCCGCCCACCACGAGCACGACATGCCCGTCGGGGCGCAGCCCGAACTCCGCGCGGGCGGCGCTCCTGTCGATCGGCGCCGGCGGCACGATCGGGTTCCCGGAATCGAAAACCTCGGTGCGCGGTCCCGGGTGCAGGTACGCCCCGGCTTCCGGGAATCCCAGATGAACCTGCCTCGCCCCTCGGCTCAGCCAGCGCGTGGTCAGCCCCGGATACGAGTTCTGCTCCTGGATCGCCACCGGCACGCGACGCAGCATCGCGTATGCGCACGCGGGGCCGCTCGCGTATCCGCCAGTACCCACGACCAGGTCGGGGCGGAAGCGCTGGAAGAGCCGGCGCAGCGCGGCGAGGCTCCGGACCATCGCCGGGAGCAGCCGCCAGTTCCGCCACGGCTCCGAGCGCCGGATCGGTTCGAACGGGAGCAGCGTATGCGGCTCACCCCTCGCCGGCAACACGCGCGATTCGACCCCTCGGATCGCGCCCACATAGTGCACCTCCGCGCCCGGCCGCTCCTTCCGGAGTGCCGTACCCAGCGCCAGCGCCGGGTACAGGTGCCCGCCGGTTCCGCCGCCGGCGAAGAGCACGCGCATCATCGCGCCACTCCGGTCAGGGTATCCATTCGAGCGGTCCGGCCCACCACGATGCGCTCCTCTCCGCGGCGAGGACGGAGGATGCGGCGACCACTTGCCACAATTCGAAGCGTGGCCGTTGCGACGGGATGACGCGGCGATCCCTGGCGATAGACAGCCACCGGATCCGGACCCGCCCCGCCCACGTCCACGCCAGTCGTCGGCTCGTTACGCCACGAGCGGCGCGCCTGGCCCGGACGCCCCTCCCGCGCGATGCTCAGAAGAATCCCCACCGCCGCCATGCAGACAAGCAGACTCGAGCGGCCGTAGGAGATGAACGGCAGCGACACGCCCGTCGTCGGGAGGAGGTTCGTGTTGACCGCCATGTGGAGGAGCGCCTGCACGACGAGCAGGTTCGTCATACCTATCGCGAGGAGGAAACCGAACATGTCGGGCGCGTTGCGCGCGATCCGGTATCCGATCACCGCGATACCTGCGAATGCGGCGACGATCGCGAGCACGCCCAGGAGCCCCCATTCCTCGGCGATCATCGCGAAGATGAAGTCGTTGTGCGCCTCCGGGAGGAATCCGAACTTCTGCTCGCCCCTGCCGAATCCACGGCCGAAAACGCCGCCGCTACCGATTGCGATCAGCGACTGGTTGATCTGGTAGCTCACCCCCTCCACATCGGCGGCGCCGTCGAGGAAAGCGACCAGTCGGCGCATCCGGTAGGCGGCCCCTTCCACCTGGCCCCACAGCACGGGCAGCCCCACGGCGCCGAGGAGGAGGAAGTGTCCGATTCGCGCACCGGCCGCGAAAAGCACCAGCCCCGCGAGGAACACGATGATCATCGCGCTCGACAGGTTGGGCTGCAGCACGATCGGCAGCTCGATGACGGCCCAGATCACCAGGAACGGCAGGAGCCCGCGCGTCAGGCTCGGCAGCCTGTCCTGCTTCTTCACTGCGAGCGCGGCAGTCCAGATGAGCACCGCGACCTTCGCCAGTTCCACGGGCTGGAGCGACACGGGGCCGATGTAGACCCACCGGCGGGCTCCGTTGATGAGCGGAGCGATCGTCGTGGTCCAGGGGAGTACCGTCAGGATCAGGAGCCCCGCCACGAGCATGACGAGCGGCCAGGCCAGTCGGCGCCAGAGCCGATAGTCGATCCGCGAGATCACCAGCAGGAGCACGAGCCCCATCGCCGCGCCGGCCGCCTGCCTCACCACGAAGTGGTAGTCCGGCAGCCCGAGCGACTGCGCCATGACTGCACTGGCGCTGTATACCGTGACCACGCCGAAGCTCGCCAGCGCGATCGTGCCTGCGAGGAGCAAGGGCGCTTCCCAGCCACCTCGGAGCGGTTGTGCAAGCGCCAGAGGCGGCATCGAGCCGGGCCCTTCCGCCTGGAGCGCGCCCGGCTCCACGCCGATCGGTTCAGGCGCCATTGCCCACCTCCCGCCCTTCCCGGGCCAGCGCGGCGAAACGCCGGCCGCGCTCCTCGTAATTCACGAACATGTCGTAGCTCGAGCACGCCGGCGACAGCAGCACGGCGTCGCCGCGCTGCGCCAGCGCGGCCGCGCGCGCGACAACCTGCTCGAAAGGCCCGTCCACCCGCTCGACCGGCACGATGCCGCGGAGATCCGACTCCACGATCCCGGCCGCCTCGCCGTACGCGATGACGACCCGGACGTGCTCCCGCAGCTCGTCCTCGAGAATTGCGTAGGACTCCCCCTTGTGCCGCCCTCCGAGCAGAAGCACCGTCGGTCGGTCCATCCCGCGAAGTGCTACGCGAGTCGAAGCGATGTTCGTCGCCTTCGAATCGTTGATCCAGAGAACGCCGTCGCGTTCGGCCACCGGCTCCAGGCGGTGCTCCAGCGGCGCGAAGGTACGGAGTCCATCGCGAATGGCGGCGACCGGAGTGCCTGCGGCGAGCGCAGCGAGCGCAGCGGCCAGGGCGTTGGCGATGTTGTGCTCGCCGAAGAGGCGGAGCTCCCCAGAGCGTACGAGACCGACGTCGCCGAGCTGT
>DATMSC010000184.1:0-2975 GCA_035565595.1 Longimicrobiales bacterium
GGGCGCGGGGCCGCTCGCCGGCCCGCGCCCCGCCCGGCGCTCGAACTCTACCCACCGCTCGGCCGAGAAGAAATAGGATGGATCGACCAGCTCGATCCCCTGTTCCGCCGCGAACGCCTCGGCGCCCTCCGCGACGAGCAGTACGTGGGGCGACTGCTCCATCACGGCCCGGGCGAGGAGCACCGGGTTCTTTACCCGTCGGACGGCGGCGACTGCGCCGGCGGCGAGGTTCCGGCCATCCATGACCGAGGCGTCGAGCTCGTGCGTCCCGGCGGCCGTGAAGACGGCTCCCCGGCCGGCGTTGAATAGAGGGGAGTCCTCGAGCTGCCGGACCGCTTCCACCACTGCATCCAGGCTCGACCCACCCGCCTCGAGGATAGCGTAGCCGGCACGGAGCGCGTCCTCGAGCGCGGCGACGTATTCGGCTTCGCGCTCGGGCGGGAAGTCGCCCCGCCGGATCGTGCCGGCGCCACCGTGTACTGCGATCGCCGTCACGCCTACACCCGTCCCGTCACCCGGCGTGCCGCCCTGCCGCGCCGCCGCATCGTCGACCTGAGCCATCGCCAGCGCGCACGCCAGCCCGCACGCCGCACGGAGTACCGCAATCGACCGGTGAAACGTCACCGCCCCTGGTTGATCAGCACGTAGGTGCCGGATTTCCCGGCGACGGCTATGTCGACGCGGCCGTCACCGTTGAAATCCGCGGTCCGGATCTGGAGCCCGGTGCCGACGTCGCCTTCGGCGATGACGTGGCGGGTCCAGGTCATGGTCGCCGGATCCCAGTCGAAGTAGTGGATCACGGCCGGGTCGTTCACGCCCGGGTCACCGGTCAGGTTGTGCGCCCAGCGACGCTTCCCGGTGATCAGCTCGTCCTCTCCGTCGCCGTCGACGTCCGCCAGGTGGAGTGCGTGGACCTGCGAGAAACTCATGTCGATCTCGTGGCGCTGCCAGCGCGTCGAGCCGTCGGCCGCGGGCTCGAGCTGCTCCCACCACCAGAGGCCGTAATCGTGACCTGCGCCGACGATCAGGTCCGCCCGGCCATCGCCGTTGAGGTCCCTCACGAGCATCGGTGTGCTGGCCTCGATGGGTTCCCAGTCCTGGTGGAATGTCCAGAGCTGTGCGAACGGGTCGCCCTCCGGACGTTCCAGCCACCCGCCGCCCAGCACGATGTCCTCACGGCCGTCGCCGTTGATGTCGCCGAAGCCCATGCCGTGCCGGTTGCCCACCTCGGAAATCACGTGCCTCGTCATGGTCGGCGCGCCCTCGCCGGCCGTCTGGAGCGACCATGCGTACACGGGTGCGTTGCGCGCCCAACTGTTCGCGATCCACTCGGGCACCCCGTCGCCATCGATGTCGTGCAGGAAGGTCAGCTCGTTCTGCGAGGCCTCCGTGTCGACGAGCAGCCTCCGGGTCCAGACGTGGCCGAGCAGCAGCCCCTGCTCGCCCGGGTTCTGGTACCAGTAGACTTCCGTGGGGTTGAACGATCCTGCGATCACGTCGACCCAGCCGTCGCCGTTCACGTCGTAGGCGTGGTCGGCGTTGCTCTCGACGTAGCCGTTCCAGTCCTCGATCAATCTGACCGGGCGGGGCACGAAATCGGGGGAGGCGTACCAGTTGCGGCCGGCGATGATGTCCGGCAGCCCGTCGTTGTTCACGTCGGCGACGGCGATTCCTTCATTGGCGTCGAGGTAGAGCTTGCGGACCTCGAAGCGGACGGGCGAGCCCTGCTGCGCCGGGAGCGTCGTCGCACCGCCGAGCAGAAGCGCGGCGGCCGCGAGCACTGACGACGTCCGGACGGCGATGCGTGCGCGGTCGGTCATCTCACGACTCCGTGGTTGGTTTAGCGGTGCCGTGGAATATAGAGCCCGGTCTCCGGACATACCAGAACAGGCGCGCGGGAGCCGGAGCAACCACCCTCACATCGCCGCCTTCAGCACCTCGGTCAGCTCGGCCTCGGACAGCTCCACGGGGTTCCCCTTCATGCTGCTGGCGCGCCGGGCCTTGCCGACGATGTCGGGGAGCGCCGAGTCGTCGATGCCGTACGCGGAGAGCTTCGGGAGACCGAAGTCCTCCGCGAGGGAGGCGAGCCACGCGACGAGGCGGTCTTCATCCGCATCGGGCTCTCCTGTCACGATCGCCGCGGCTTCCCGATACCTGGCGAGTGCGGTGCTCTCGGGCGAGTGCTCCCGCAACGCGCGCACATTCGCTGCGGTCACCGGCGCGAGGAGCAGCGCGCACACCACGCCGTGCGGAACCGGGTAAGCGCCTCCGATCGGTGAGGCGAGCCCGTGTACGGCGCCCAGCCTGGCGTTGGCGAGCGCCAGCCCTCCGCAAAGGCTGGCGAGTGCCATGTCACGCCGGGCGACGATGTCGCTGCCATCCTCGACAGCCGTGCGCAGGGAGCGCCCCGCCCGCCGCAGCCCTTCCCGTGCGAAGCCGTCGGTGAGCGGATTGGCGGCCGGTGTCACGAACGGCTCGAGACACTGGGTCAGCGCGTCCAGCCCCGTGCTTGCAGTGAGCGCGGGCGGCAGGTCGTATGTCAGCTCGGGATCCACGATGGCGACGGCCGGGAGCATGAGCGGGCTCCTCAAGCTGACCTTGACGCGCTCGGCCTCCGCCAGGAGGACTGAGTTGCGCGTGACTTCGGCGCCGGTCCCGGCCGTCGTCGGAATCGCGATGACAGGCGCGGCCCGGGAGCGGAGCGGCTGGGCGGCGCCGACCACCTCGAGATAGTCGCGCAGGTCGCCCGGGTTCGTGAGCAGCGCCGCGATCGCTTTCGCCGCGTCGATCACGCTCCCGCCACCGAAGGCGACGACGACGTCACACCCTGCGGCACGCGCATGAGCGACGGCGGACTCGATGCCGCCCGTCGTCGGCTCTCCCGTGACGCGGGTTTCCGAAACCTCCAGGCCGGCTTCCCCGAGGAGCGAGGCCGCGCGGTCCGCGCGGTCGCTTGCGCCGCGAACCAGCAGCGC
>DATMSC010000185.1:0-11830 GCA_035565595.1 Longimicrobiales bacterium
CCGCTGGGAGACAGGCTCAGCAACTGTTCCACGAGACCGATGAGCTGGCGCGTGCCCTTCCTGATCCTCGAGAGATACGTGCGCTGGAGCTCGCTGACGGGACCGCCGACGCCGAGCTCGAGCAGGTCCTGATAGCCGACTATGGCGTTTAGCGGCGTACAAAGCTGGTGGCTGACGGCATCGAAGAAATGGCGGCGCTCTTCCTGCGCGCGCCTGGATTCCTCGACGGCGATGTCCAGCGCATGGCGGAGCCGTCGGATCTCGGCACGGGCCACATCGATTTCGCGTTCGAGGCGAACCGCCCTGGCCACGACGTCATTGACCTTCTGCCCGTTCGAGAGCGGACCGGCACCGTTGGCGGGGTTCATCGGTTCCTCAGGGTCGGGGACGCTCCACTCGTCCGGGCGGACGACGGCGTGCCGGCGGCATATCTCACGCACGTCGGCTTCGCCGAGTCCGGGTGCGTCGATCGCAAGTGCGCAGACCAGCTCCAATTCGCAGGCACCGGCAAGAGCGTCCCACCATGACTCGATGGCCAGCGCCGTTTCGATCCCGAATCTGCGCGCGGCCAGGTCGCCGATTTCGCTGAGTACCAGCGCGCGGTGGGATCTGCCGGGACCCGGCATCGCTCTCGATCGTACCCATCTGGCGAAGTGATCCCGGCTCGGCGCTCCGCCGTCCATGACCGACTCGAGAAATGCGGATGCGTCCACGAATTCGACATTGTCATTGCCGACGCAATCGATGCCTGCCGTCCGGCACCATTCGACGATGCCGATGCGGTGCTCGGCGGTCACGACGAGGATCACCTTGTCGCCGAGGCGAATGGCCTCCGCAATGAGTCCCGAAGCCAGCTCGCAGAGCGCTGCGTCGTGCCGGTAGAACTGGACAGCGTGGCTCGGCGTCCGCTGGGTCTGAGGCAACTCGGGCCGCCCCTGTTCGGCTTTCGCCAGGGTTGAGATCATGGTCTCGGTGGCTCGCGGCATCGCTGGCCCCCGGACCCGGACTGCGGTCCGGGGCGGGTCGGCCGAGGCGAACGCAACTTCTGTACCGATTTTGGATTGGCGCCGGACACTTGATGTACCATCACGAGCCAGCTGGTCAGACTGCCTGCCTCTGCACGATGTAGGACGGCCTCGCCCCCCGCGACCAGGAGCGATGACCGCGCTGTCGCTGCGCCTTCCTCCCTGCCTTCACCGGGGTTGCGCACGGGACCTCCACTCGCGACCATTCACGCATGCAGAGACCGAGCATTCGTCGACCCACCCGGAGCGCGGTATTCCTCGCCATCAACGCCGCGGTCATGGCTTTTGCAGCGTGTGACGCGGGTGGGGGCGCGGACGCCCCCGCGCCACCAACCTCGAGCATCGCGTTCGACACGGGCGAGGTCCGGATCGAGACCGCAGCCGACACGTTCGAACTGGAAGTCGAGATCGCGGAGCGCCCCGAGCAGCGCTCCCAGGGACTCATGGAGCGGCTCTCCATGGCGGAGGACGCGGGGATGATCTTCCTCTTCGAGCGCGAGCAGCCGGTGGGCGCCGGATTCTACATGTATCGCACGCGGATCCCGCTGGACATCGCTTTCATCGATGAGAACGGCCGCATCATCGCGATCCTCGCCATGGAGCCCTGCGCCAGCCCCAATCCGGCGACGTGTCCGCGCTATTCACCCAACGCGCCGTACCATGCGACGCTGGAAGTGAACAGCGGGTACTTCGCGCGCCACGGAATCGGCGTCGGGGATCGCGTGACCCTGCGCCGGGGTGGCGCGGTTGCGTGGCCACCGGCGGACGGTACTCCGTCCCCAACGAGCATGGAGTAACCGGACATGACGGGGCAACGGGAGGAAACGGCGACACTCGCCGGGGGATGCTTCTGGTGCCTCGAGCCTGCGTATGCCGAGTTGCGCGGCGTGCACCGGGTGGAACCCGGCTACACGGGCGGGCGGGTTCCGAACCCCAGCTACGAGCGCGTGTGCACAGGTACGACCGGACACGCCGAGGCGGTTCGGATCACGTTCGACCCGGACGTGATCACCTATCGCGACCTGCTCGAAGTATTCTTCGCGATCCACGACCCCACGACGCTCAACCGGCAGGGAGCCGACGTCGGAACGCAGTACCGCTCGGCGATCTTCTATCACTCGCCGGACCAGGAAGCGACGGCCCGCGCGATCATCGCGGAGCTCGAAGAGCAACAAGCCTGGCCCGATCCCATCGTGACGGAAGTCACGCCGGCCGGCCCATTCTATCCCGCGGAGCCGTACCACCACGGCTACTACCTCCGGCATCCGGACCAGCCGTATTGTCAGTTCGTGATCTCGCCCAAGCTGGCGAAGTTCCGGTCGCGGTTCGCCAGTTTGCGGAAGGACTCCGGCAACCAGCCCGGGTGAGCCCCTTCATCGCGCCCTCCACAACAGAACTGCAAACCCGCCCGTAGCCATCACGTTCGGGCCTGTACCTCGATAGCGAGGGAGCTGGGGCCCGCGCTTCAGCTCTGTGTGGTCAGCGAATCACCGAGCCGATCCGGTTCCAGCGGATGTGGGTGAACCAGGGCATCGGTCGCGATCCGTTGGGATCGAACGAGTAGTAGATGAACAGGGGTTTGCCGCGGATCTCGTTCACGTCGACGAATCCCCAGAATCGCGAATCTTCGGAATCGTCACGGTTGTCGCCGAGCGCGAATACCGATCCTTCCGGCACGACGATCGGTCCCCAGTTGTCCCGGCTGGGCCGATAACTGCCGGTGTCACCCCCGGCAACGAGGAAACTCCGCTGCCACGACATGACGGGGGCGGCCACGTCATGCCCGGGATCCACGTGGCGCGTGTACGGCTCGTCGACCGGCTGCCCGTTCCGGTACAGGACCTTGTCCTGCATCCTGAGCGTGTCTCCGGGGAGACCCACCAGCCGCTTCACGTAGTTCTCGCCCGGCTCGTGGGGCGGGCGGAACACGATGACGTCGCCGATGGCGGGTTCGCGGAGCTGGAGAATGCGGTGTTCGGTGCCGGGGATACGGACGCCGTAGATCAGCTTGTTGACGAGGAGGAAGTCCCCGACGAGAAGGGTCTCCTCCATGCTGCCGGTCGGGATCCGGAAGGCTTCAACAATGAAAGTGCGGATGACGAGGAAGAGAACGAGCGCAAGGAGGAGTGAACGCACCCATTCCCCCAATCCGCTCCGCGTCGCTCTTGCTCCACCACCATTCGCCTTGCCGGCACGCGTGCGGGACGTCCCCTGAGCGCGGTTGGTCGCCATTGATCCCGGTCTTGATGCGTGTGAGCTGGCCCTGTCCGTCCCTGCCCGATCGTCATCCGAGCGCCGGCTCACCGGGAACCACCCCCGAGGGCCGGGGTTGCGTACCCTCGCCGGCGTCATGCGTTCCCGGCTCGCGCCGCGCTCCTGCCCTGGTTGGAGCACCGGCGCGATCACGGGGTACCCGTACCCGTCCTCGTCATCGGGCAGTCCGTTCCGCGTCGACATCGCTCGAAGGAGCGGTGGGTAAGCGGCGGGCATGAAGTACGGCCATCGAGGCTGATGTACGTGCCGTGCATCGTCCTGCGGCGAAGACGCGGATCGGCTTCTTCGGACATCTGCATATGAACAGGATTCGTGGTCAGCGGGTGCTCGTCACTGGAGCGAGCTCGGGGATCGGGGCGGCGTGCGCGCGCATGTTCGCATCGTATGGCGCCGCGCTGGTACTCGCGGCACGGCGGTCGGACCGGCTCGACGCCGTGGTGAAGGAGGTCCAGGCGGAATTCGGTGTACCGGTCCACGCGCGCACGCTGGACGTGCGCGATCGCGACGCGGTGCTCGCGTTCGGCGAGTGGATCGCGGCCGAAGAGCTGGTGCCGGACGTGCTGGTGAACAATGCCGGTCTGGCGCGCGGGCTCGACAAGCTGCACGAGGGGAGCTTCGCCGACTGGGACGAGATGATCGACACGAACGTGAAGGGACTGCTCAACGTGACCCGCGCGATCCTGCCACTCATGGTCGCACGCAATCGGGGTCACGTAGTCAACATCGGCAGCGTGGCGGGCCAGATCGTCTACCCCGGCGGCAACGTGTACAACGGGTCGAAATTCGCCGTGCGCGCCATAACGCAGGGGATGAATCTCGACCTCGTCGGCACGAACCTGCGGGCGACAGTCATCGAGCCGGGCGCCGTCGAGACCGAGTTCTCGCTCGTCCGGTTCCACGGCGACGAAGCTCGCGCAGCCGAGGTCTACCGCGGCTTTCAACCGCTCACCGCGGAGGACGTTGCGGACGTCGTTTGTTACGTCGTCAATGCCCCGCCCCACGTCAACATCGTGGACGTGATCATGATGCCGACAGCCCAGCGGAGCCCGTTCGTGCTCCACCGCGACGAAACTGCGCGGGAGGCGTCGAAGTGACCGGCCGGGGCGCGGGTCCCGGCGGCGTCCGTCGGGCCCTGCTTGCGGGGATACTGGCCGCCGCGGCCGCCTGCGGTGTGCCGAGTGCACCGGCCACGGCGCAGCCGGGAACCGAGGCAAGGATCGACGTGGACCGGGCGCTCGCCGATCTCGCGTTCCTCTCCGCCGACAGCCTCGAGGGGCGCAAGGCTGGTACCCGGGGTAACGCCATTGCACGAGACTTCCTGATCCGCGAGTTCCGGGCTGCCGGCCTCGAACCCGTCACGGAAGGATTCACGGCCAGTTTCCCGATCGGCGACGGCGTCACGGGCGTCAACGTCATCGGCGTCAGGCGGGGAACGGATCGCCCTGACCGCTTCATGGTCGTTACCGCGCACTACGATCATCTGGGCGTGGTCGACGGCCAGATCTATAACGGTGCGGATGACAACGCATCAGGCACGGCAGGGATCCTCGCGCTCGCCAGGTACTTCCAGCAGCACCCGCCGTCGAATTCGATACTCTTCGTGGCGTTCGACGCGGAAGAAGGCGGGCTCCGCGGCGCGCGCGCGTTCGTCAACGAACCGGCGATGGCCCTCGACGATATCGTCATCAACATCAATCTGGACATGGTCAGCCGGTCCGCGGCCGACGAGCTGTACATCGCGGGTACGTACCACTATCCCTACCTGGCACCGCTCGTCAGCCGTGTTGCGGAATCGGCGAGAGTAGAGCTGCTGACCGGGCACGACCGGCCCGACCTAACGTCGGGCGACGACTGGACCCGGGCATCCGATCATGGTGCGTTTCACGACGCTGGCGTCCCGTTCCTGTATTTCGGTGTCGAGGACCACCCGGATTATCATCGGCCGACCGACGACTTCGAGAACATCGACCCGGATTTCTATGGCCGCGCCCTGGAAACGATCCTGGATGTGATATTGACGCTCGACCGGGAACTCGATGCGGTGGCCGCGGCCGCCGCCTCGGCGAGGGCACCGCGATGACAACACGCACGGCAACCCGCTGGCTGCTTCCGCTCCTCACGATCACGTTCCTCGCGCCCGCCGCGTGGGCTCAGGATATTGCGACCGACGAGCCGCTGCCGGTCGACCCGGCCGTCGTGGTCGGCACGCTGGACAACGGGATGCGCTACTACATCCGGGCGAACGGGTGGCCTGAGAACCGCGCGGAGCTCCGCCTCGTCGTCAACGCAGGTTCGATCCTCGAGGACGATGATCAGCGCGGGCTGGCCCATTTCGTGGAGCACATGGCGTTCAACGGGTCGCGCAATTTCCCGGAACAGGAAATCAGGGACTATCTCGAGCGCATCGGGATGAGATTCGGCCCGGACCTGAACGCCTACACCAGCTTCGACGAGACCGTCTACATGCTCACGGTGCCGACCGACAGCGCCGCGGTCATGGCGACGGCGTTCCGCATCCTCGAGGACTGGGCGTCCGGGCTGCTGTTCGATCCAGACGCAATCGAGCAGGAGCGCAACGTGGTGATCGAGGAGTGGCGGGGACGGCGGGGTGCGCAGGCGCGCGTCCTCGACCGGCAGTACCCCGTCATGCTCCACGGATCCCGCTACGCCGAGCGGCTGCCGATCGGCGAGGTCGAGGTACTCCAGACCTTCCCGCACGACGCGCTCGTGCGTTTCTACCGCGACTGGTACCGGCCGGACCTCATGGCTGTGGTCGCGGTCGGTGACTTCGATCCGGAGCAGATCGAGGCGCTCGTCCGCGAACACCTCGGCTCGATCCCGCCCCCGGTGGACGGAGCGCCGGAGCGAACCGCGTATCCGGTACCGGGACACGCCGGGACCCTCGTCGACATCACGACGGATCCGGAGCTGACGACGTCGCGCGTGGAGCTGTACCACAAGCTCCCGGCCACCAGCGTCACGACGGCCGCCGATTACCGTCGTGCGCTGCTGTCCAGCCTCTTCAACCGCATGCTCAACGCCCGGCTCGTCGAGATCGCGGAACGGGCCAATCCGCCCTTCCTGGCAGCGCAGTCGGGATACGGGTCGCTCACGCGCGGGGCGGATGCGTACATGCTCGCTGCGGTGGTTGCGGATGGTGGAATCGCCCGCGGCCTGGATGCGCTGACCACGGAGGCCCAACGGGTGGCCCGACACGGCTTCACGGAGAGCGAGCTGGCTCGTCATGCGGCAGACCTGCTGCGCGCCTACGAACGGGCGTACGCCGAACGGGAACGCACGCCTTCGGCATCGCTGGCCTCGGAATACGTCGCCCATTTCCTGACCGGCGAAGCGATTCCGGGGATAGAATACGAATATGACCTGGTTCGGTCGCTCCTGCCGAGCATCACGGTCGAGGAGGTGAACCGCCTCGCGCGGGAATGGATCCGGGACGACGACCGCGTCGTCCTGGTCAGCGCGCCGGCGTCGGCTTCGGACATCCCGGACGAAGCCGAGATCCTGGCGATCCTCGCAGATGTGGCGGACCGTGCCATCACCGCCTACGAAGACGACGTGCCCGACGTACCTCTCCTTGCGCGCACACCCGAACCCTCGCCCGTCGTCGAAGAGGTCCACCACGAGGCGGTTGGTGTCACCGAGTGGCGGCTCGCCAATGGCGTCCGGGTACTGCTCAAGCCCACGGATTTCAGGGAGGATGAGGTACTGCTCAGCGCGTACAGCCCCGGCGGCACCTCGCTCGTGGAGCTGGACGGGCTGACGGCGGCGCGGTATGCGGCGGACGTCGTGCTCGCGGGTGGTGTGGGGGAATTCAGCAGGGTTCAGCTCGACCGGCTGCTTGCGGGGAAGGCCGCGGGCGCGGCGCCTTACATCTCCGAACGCGAGGAAGGATTCAGCGGGAGCGCGTCGCCGAAGGACATCGAGACGATGTTCCAGCTCGTCTACCTGTATTTCACCTCGCCGCGGCGGGACGAGGAGGCGTACGCGGCGCTCGTAGAGCGACTCCATGCCGCGCTCGCGAACCGCGACGCGACGCCAGCGGCCCACTTCAGCGACACGCTCCAGGTCACGCTTTCTCAGGGGCACCCGCGATCGCGGCCGCCGGGGTTGTACCTGCTCGGCGAGATGGATCTGGACCGGTCGCTTGCCTTCTACCGCGACCGCTTCCAGGATGCCGGCGACTACACCTTCGTCCTCGTGGGTGCTCTGGATCCGGCGGCGCTGCGGCCGCTCGTCGAAACCTACCTCGGAGGCCTTCCCGCCACGGGGCGTGAAGAGACCTGGCGCGATCACGGGATCCGGCCGCCCTCCGGCGTCGTGGAGAAGGTCGTCCGCTTCGGCATCGAGCCGCGCAGCCAGACGCAGATCGTGGTCGCCGGTCCTTTCACGGACAGGCGGGAGGACGCGTACACGCTCAGCTCGCTCGCCGATCTACTCGAGCTCAGGCTGATGGAGGTCCTCCGCGAGGACCTGGGTGGAACGTACACCGTCGGGACGAGTGCGTCGGTCACGCTACGCCCGGAACCGCGCTACGCCATCGCTCTCGCGTTTGGTGCGTCGCCCGATCGGCTGGACGAGCTCACCGGCGTCGTTTTCGAGCAGATCCGCGCACTGGCGCAGGACGGACCCCGCCCCGACGAGGTGGACAAGGTCCGGGAACAGCAGCGCCGCGCACGCGAAACGAGCATCCGCACCAACATCTTCTGGGTGAACCAGCTCATCGCGTACGATAGGGATGGCCGTCCCTTCGAGGACATCCTGACGTACGACCGACTCCTGGATGGGCTCTCCGTGGAGTCGCTGCGCCAGGCGGCGCGCGACTGGCTCGATACCGGTGAGTACATCCGCGTTTCTCTCTACCCTGCCGCCGATCCGTGACGCGCGCGGCACACCACTACCAGAGATCGAGATAACCGATGCCGGCTGCACCGATCCCGTTCTTCCAACAGGTCAATCACGCTTTCGACAGGGCCGCGGCGCTGACGCGGTACCCGGCCGGGCTGCTCGAGCAGATCCGAGTCTGCAACAAGGTTCTGCACTTCAGCTTTCCGCTACGTCGCGATGACGGCAGCATCGAGGTGATCGAGGGCTGGCGCGCGCACCACAGCACTCACAAGCTCCCGGTGAAAGGCGGCGTCCGGTACGCCATGCTCGCTGACGAGGACGAGGTCATGGCGCTCGCGGCGCTGATGACCTACAAGTGCGCGGTCGTCGACGTGCCCTTCGGCGGTGCCAAGGGGGCCGTGCGAATCGACCCGACGAAATACAGCAAGGCCGAGCTGGAACGCATCACTCGCCGGTATACGTACGAGCTGCTCGCTGCCAACTCGATCGGGCCGGGTGTCGACGTACCGGCGCCAGACTATGGCACCGGGGCACAGGAGATGGCGTGGATCGTGGACACGTACACCACCTTCTCGCCATCACAGCTCGACGCGGCGGGATGCGTGACCGGAAAGCCTCTCGAGCTGGGCGGAATCCGCGGGCGTGCCGATGCGACCGGACGAGGCGTCTATTTCGGGCTGCGGGAAGCTTGTGACGTAGCGGAGGACATGGCGGCGCTGGGTCTCGAGCCGGGGCTGGCCGGCAAACGCGTCGTCGTGCAGGGGCTCGGTAACGTTGGGAGCGCCGTGGCCCGGTTTCTCGCCCGCGCGGGCGCGATCATGGTCGGCTTCGCCGAGCGCGAGGGTGCCATACACTCGCCAGATGGTCTCGACGTCGATGAAGTCCTCGCCCACAGACGTGAAACAGGTTCCATCCTCGGGTTTCCCGGCGCACGCGACATTCCGGATACGGCGCAGGCCCTCGAGCTGGACTGTGACATCCTCGTACCGGCGGCGCTGGAGAACCAGATCACGATCGAGAACGCCCGGAGGATCCGGGCGCGCATCATCGGCGAGGCGGCCAACGGTCCCGTCACCGCGGACGCCGCCGAGGTGCTGCTCCAGCGCGGCGTGCTGATCGTCCCCGACATCTATCTCAACGCGGGCGGCGTAACGGTTTCCTACTTCGAGTGGCTGAAGAACCTGTCACACGTGCGCTTCGGACGGATGAACCGCCGATTCGAGGAGTCGACGAACACGAAGATCCTCGGCGCACTGGAACGACTCACCGGCAAGACCGTCGATCCCGAAATGGCGGCCGGGATCGCACAGGGGCCGGGCGAGGAGGAGCTGGTAATCTCCGGCCTGGAGGAAACCATGGTGCACGCATACCACGAGATCCGCGAGGTCGCACGCGGGCATGGCATCGACCTGCGGACGGCCGCCTTCCTCTGCGCCATCCACAAGGTCGCCAAATCCTACGAGACGCGCGGCATCTTCCCGTGATCGCCGGGCAGACGCCCGGAGCGGTGTCGCACTAGCGCAAGGCCGGCGGGTGCAGTGCACTCGCCGGCCTTCATGTCTCGGGCGTCGAACGGCCGGGGGCCAGCCATCCGGGTCTATCCCGTGACGACTCCGATCATGATGCAAAACGAGGGGGCGGACCGGCTTGCCGGCCCGCCCCTGCCGATGCCGCGATCGACTGCCGTCAGCGCCGCTGGCTCGAGAGCGTGCGGTAGTACTCCTCCACGAGCTGGCGATACTCTTCGGGGACATCGTTCGACCCCGCGAGGTACAGCCGCTCCGCGGACGTGCCCTCGATCTCCCGCCGCAACGCGAACTCGAACTCCTTGAGTCCGTTGATGACGTCACGCTGGAGCTGACGGAGCGCATCGAGGTTGTCGAACATGCGCTGGTCGGCCAGTTGGCGCAGCCCGGTGATCAGACGATCCAGCTCGCGCACATCCCGTCCCGCGGCGGCCAGGCTCTGACGGAGCTGTTCGGCCTGCTCGAGACGGTTGCGGTATTCTGCGGTGTACTGACGGATCTCCTCTTCCGTGAACGGCCGGATCTGGCCGTCGGCCCAACCAGCGTTCCAGCCGTCGTTCCAGGCACCGCCGAACGGATTGCCGTCACCGCCCAACCCGCCGACGCGCGGACCGCCATCCGCCTGGTCACCACCCATGGCCTGCTGCCCGCCGGGCTGCTGACCGCCCTGGCCGGGCTGGCCACCCTGTTGCTGACCGCCCTGAGCCTGTTGGCCGCCCTGGCCCTGCTGGCCACCCTGTTGTTGACACTGCTGGCCACCGCCCTGCGCCTGCTGACCCTGTTGGCCCTGCTGACCCTGCTGGCCACCGCCCTGTGCCTGCTGGCCCTGCTGGCCCTGCTGGCCCTGCTGCTGACCACCCTGCTGACCACCCTGCTGACCCTGCTGGGCCTGTTGCTGACCGCCCTGACCCTGCTGGCCATCCTGGCCCTGCTGACCGTCCTGCGACTGCTGACCGGGCCGCTCACCAAGCCTGCGCTCACCGCCCGCGGCGGCCGAATCGGCCTGGTCACCGCGCTGGCCGCTGGCGAGCCGGCGGGCAGCCTGCTCGGCCATCTCGAGCCGCTCGCGCTGGCGCTCGTCGATCGACTCGAGGGCGCGGATCAGGTCCTCGGCCTGATCCACGCCCTGTGTGGCCTGCTGCACCGGGCTCGCCCCTATCGAGTTCACCGCCTGAGCGACGCGCTCGCTGAGGCGCTCCATATCTTCGGCGATGCCCTCGTGGAATGGGAGCTGGGTGCGATCCGCGCCCGGCATGATCTGGCTCGAGAGCCGCATCCGCTCGGGGAGGCTCGACTGCGTGATGGAGTTGGCCGCCTCCTGGAGCCGACGCGAGGCTTCGCCCTGCTGGTCGGCGCGGGCCTGGCTGGCCAGCCGGTCGAGTTGCTGCTGGAGGTTGCCAACCTGCGCCGCGATACGATCCTGGGCTTCTGCAAGCGACCGCAGATCGTTGATCGGACGGTTACCCTGGCTGGTCAGCTCGCGCAGCTGCTCAGTGAGCGCACGCTGCTGATCGGCGAGCGATTCTGCGAGGCGCGCCGCGTCCTGGCCCTCCTGCTGCAACTGGTTGCTGCGGTTGCGCTCGAGCTGCCGTCGGGCCTGTTCCAGTCGTTCCGCAGCGGCAGCCGCATCCGCCAGCCCCTGCTGTCCGTTCGCAGCGGAGCGACGGAGCGCGTCCGCCGCCTCCTGCATCTGGCGCGCGGCTTCCTCGAGCTGCTGCGAGCGGGTCTCGCGGGCGAGGCGCTCGAGCTGCCGGGCTTCCTGCTCGATCTCTTCGGCGAGCTGTCGCTGCGCTTCACCACCCGCAGCGGCCCCACCCTGCATGTTGGGCGGGAGGGCAAGGCGGCGCCGGGCACGTTCCAGCTCCTGCTGCTGCCGACGGGCCAGTTCCCGCAGCCGCTCCATGGCGTCGTCGACCTCGGCCTGGACCTGTTCGGGAGTACCCGGCTGCGCCCGCTGGACAGTCTCGTACTGGTTGCGGAGCTGGTCGAGCTCGAGCTCGAACAGGTCCGCGAGGTCCTGCGCGATCTGGTCCGGACGCCCCGCCGAATTGGCGCTGCCACCTCCGCCGCCACCGCCGCCACCCTGCTGGAAGGCGACCTGTACCTCGCGGTATACGGCTTCGGCCCGAAGCAGGTGCTGGA
>DATMSC010000186.1:0-8336 GCA_035565595.1 Longimicrobiales bacterium
TTGAAGCCGAACCAGGAGCAGTACGCCCGGCTGTTCACGGTCGTGCCGCGTCCCAGCTCGATCTCGTCCTGGCCGTCGCTGATCTCCTCCCAGACCGTCTTCTCCGGGTCCAGCGCGCGGCTCTGGTCGACGTACGCCAACTGCACGGTCTCCCCGATCCGTATGCTCCCGGCGTCGGGCTGCTCCTGCCCCGTGATCATCCGGAAGAGCGTCGTTTTCCCCGCGCCGTTCGGACCGATCACGCCCACGATCCCGCCGCGCGGGAGCCGGAACGACAGGTTGTCGATGAGCAGCCGGTCGCCATAACCCTTGGTCACACCATCGACGACGACGACTTCATCGCCGAGGCGCGGCCCGGCCGGGATCACGATCTCGGTCTTCTGCATCTTCTCCCGCGGATCTTCCTCGAGCAGCCGCTCGAAGGCGTTGATCCTGGCCTTACCCTTCGCCTGGCGGGCCCGCGGCGCCATCCGGATCCATTCCAGCTCCCGCTCCAGCGTCCGCTGCCTGGCACGGTTCTGCTTCTCCTCGAGCGCCAGCCGCTGCTGCTTCTGCTCGAGCCACGACGAGTAGTTCCCCTCCCACGGGATCCCTTCGCCGCGGTCCAGCTCCAGGATCCAGCGCGCCACGTTGTCCAGGAAGTACCGGTCGTGGGTGATGGCGACGACGGTGCCGGGGAACTGCGCCAGGTGGTGCTCCAGCCACGCCACCGATTCAGCGTCCAGGTGGTTCGTCGGCTCGTCGAGGAGGAGCAGGTCCGGTTCCTCGAGCAGCACCTTGCACAGCGCGACGCGGCGACGCTCGCCGCCCGAGAGCGTCGTCACGTCTGCGTCGTCCGGCGGGAGCCGGAGCGCGTCCATCGCGATGTCGATCTTCCGGTCGAGGTCCCACGCGTTGGCGTGGTCAAGCGCCTCCTGCACCTCCGCCTGCTCCTCGACCAGTGCCATCATCGCGTCGTCGTCCATTGGCTCGGCGAAGCGGGCGTTGATCTCGTCGAAGCGCCGGAGCAGCTCGCGCACCGGAGCGACCGCCAGCTCCACGTTCCCGCGTACCGACAACGTCGGGTCCAGCACCGGCTCCTGCGGCAGATATCCGATGCGCGTGCCCTTCGCCGGCCAGGCCTCGCCCTGGAAGTCCGTGTCCACGCCGGCCATGATCCGGAGGAGTGTGCTCTTCCCCGCACCGTTCGGACCGACCACCCCGATCTTCGCGCCGGGATAGAAGGACAGCCAGATCCCTTTCAGGACTTCACGGTTGCTCCCCGGAACCACCTTCCGGAGATCCTTCACCACGTAAATGAACTGCGGTGTGCTCATTCGATTACCCAAACGAGGTCATGCGTTGGTGAACGGCATAGGGCCAGGGCCAAGGCTAATGCTAATGCGGGCCAGGGTGGGGGTCGCGGCGAGGGCGGCAGCCTCCGATCAGGAAGGGCTCTCAGTCCCGACCCGGCCGTTGCTATCTCGTTGCCGGAATGCTGCCCAATCTTCGCGGTAGGGGGTACGACAGGTGGCACCACCTCACCGCGAACCCACTAGCCCTAGCCTTAGCCTCACACTTAGCCCTGCGCCGTTCACGGCGACTCGATTCCCGCGCCCGGATGTACTGGAAACGGCGTGTCGCCGCCAGCCCCGGGCGCAAGTACCCCGGAGGACGGAAAGTGCATCACGAAGCCGGGCCGGGCGGGGAAGTCAGGTTGACGATCGGGAGCGGCAACGACAACGGACCACGGGCAACGGTTGCTGCTGGAGAGCAGGCGCATGCGGACACGGCGGGCCATGGCCCGGGTGCGGCTTCGAGAAAGACGAATCGGGAAGGCTGAAGCCGCGGCTACTCGCCGGCACCCGGCTGGGCGCTCATTGGCCCGTCGCGCCCGCGACTCGAGGCGCGCGAAAGGTGAGCGCGGCGTATGGAGCGATCGGAAGCTGATCCACGCGTCGGGCGGTGAAGAGGTCGTAGTAGAAAATATTCCGGCGATCATAGCTGTTGATGGCGCCGGCCTGCAGCTCCAGCGCGCCGAACGCCAGATCGAAACCGCGACTCACCGAAACGTCGAGTCTGTGCATGACCGGCAGCCGACCGGTGAACGGCCGGTCCGCCACGACGCGCGGCGTGCCGAGCTCCTTGCCGATCTCGTGCAGGTCGTACGCGTAGTCGAACGCTTCGTCGAAGCCCAGCACGGGCGTGTAGGGCAGTCCCGAACCGAGCTGCCATCTCGCGGCCACGTTGAAGGCGCCGATCTCCAGATTTCCGACCGCATTCACCTGATGTCGCCGGTCGTGCGGCGGGTGGAATTGCTGGACCGGTTCACCGAACCAGCTTCCGAACTCCCGCTGCGTCGCTTCGTATTCGATGTAGCCGTAGCCGTACCCTACGAAGCCGTAGAAACGCGGCAGATCGATGGCAATGCGTGCGTCGACGCCGTACGCCCGCCCGCTGGCCCGGATGAGCTGGGTCTGAAACGTCGTCACCGCGGTCCATCGCGGCACCGGCACGTCTTCGAGCCACTTGTGGTAGCCTTCCACGGACCAGTGCAGGGCCTCGCCGTGGGACTGTTGCCAGCCCAGGAGCGCGTGGATCGCCTGGGCCGGGGCATTGTCCACCGCGCGCATCCACGCCATGAAGACGGACCCCACATCCCGCAGGTCGCTCGTCCCCACGAGGTCCTGGCGGTAGAGGCCGACCGCGCCTTCCAGGCGCCCGGAATCCCTCCCGAACGGCAGGAAACCCACCCTCAGCCGTGGCTCGATGCCGATGCGCGGGAGGAGCGTGACCACGGTGCCGGGGTTGATCTCGAGACGTCCGCCGACCGGAAGCTGCGTCTCGACATACGCGCTCATCCCCGAAATTTCGTCATCGCGTTGCGTGAACCCGAACAGTTCCCGGAGATCGGAGCGCATGAAATCGAGCGTTATGTGGTAGCCGGCGTTCACCGGCACCGTTCCAACCATGTTGGTGGTGTGCGCGTCGTGCTGGATCCTGCTGAGGCCGGAAGTGAAGCGCGACGAGCCCCGGCTCACCGCCGCGTTGTCGACGCTCGAAAAGCTGAAGTTCACTTCGACCAGCCGGAGCGCACTCTCGAACAACACGACGCACCGCCCGCCGGCCACCAGATTCTCCCAGCTCACGTACGAAGACGCATCTCGCGGGTCGATCTGGCCGCGGTCGCGGGTCTGCACCAGGAGCCCGGAACAGCGCAGCTCATCGCTCCCCCTCATGCTCACCTTGAGGAGGCGGCTGTCGAACGTGAGCGGCTGCCTCTCTCCCAGCAGGGCCTCGCTGGTTTCGTCCACGAGCGAGCGGCGCGCCGAGAGCAGCCACGATACGCCGCCGCCCCCGATCGGTCCCTCGGCGAGGGCCTCGGCCACGAACGGCCCCACCGAGCCCACCGCGCGATAGCCGTTGCGGTCCCCGTCCCGCAACTGCACGTCCAGCACCGACGAGGTCCGGCCGCTGTAGCGCGCACCGAAGCCACCGGCATGGAAATCCACGCCCGAGACGAGATCCTCGGGGAAGACGGAGAACGAGCCTACGATGTGGAACGGCTGGAATATCGGCATGCCGTCGACCAGGATCAGATTGTCGGCCGCGGTGCCACCGCGCACGAAGAGGTGCCCACCGCGGTCGCCGGTGGTGACCACCCCGGGCATGGTCTGGAGGTAGCTCGCCAGATCACCCGAGCCTGCCGGGGTCGGTACGCGTCGCAGATCACGGGGCGTGACCCGCTGCATCCCCATGTTCCGCACGACGCCACCGCCTCCCGGTGTGCGTACGACCACTCCCTCGAGGGCGAGCGCGCTCTCCTGGAGCCGGACCGAGATCGTCACGCGCTCGCCCGGTGGCAGCGTCACGACCTGCTCCGAATCGGCGTAACCGATCGCCGACGCGCACAGCACGTAATCGCCCGCCGCGATCCCGCCGATCTGGTAGAAGCCGTTCCGGTCCGTGACGACACCGTATCGCAGCTCGCCATCCACTTCCAGCACAAGTGAAGCGCCCTGGATGGGGTCGCCGGTGCGGGCAGCGGTCACCAGACCCTGGACCGAAGCGGGCTGGGCGACGGCACGCGAGGGGCTTACAAGCAGGAGCGCGGCCGCGACCGCCCATACCAGGAGGGTTCGACCATGGTGGAGCCGCGACCGCACGCCCGAGCTGTTGCCCGAAGCGCGGCGGCGTGTCAACGTCCCCGTCATCGCCGCGGCACGTCCAGCCACGGGAAATGGAGGGCCCGGTTCGATGAACCGGGTCGACCGCCGGAGTGCCACACCGGCACCTCGGTGCTTCAGCACGGCCCTTCCCTCTTGAGCGTCACGTTCAGCGTGGCCTGTTCGCCCGGGGAGAACTGCAGCGTGTCCGTGTGCGCGATGTAGTCGGGGAAGTCGGCGTTGTCCCGCAGCGGCATGTGCTGCGGGTGTGGATGGAGCACGGTCAGGTGATAACGGGCGCCGGGGTTGAGCGACGCGATCCGGAAGCCGCCCAGCAGGCCGGTGGGTGAGGTGCGCACCCGGTGGTGACCGGCCGCGTCTGCCTCGATCTCCTCCAGCCGCACCGACGCATCCGGGAGCGGTCGGTTGCCACACGCGTCGAACACCGTTCCGGACAGCGATGCCTTTTCGGCGCCGTACGCGAGCTCGCAGAAATAGGGGATCGGCGGCTCGCCGACGATTTCGCACGATTCGTACGGGATCACCTTTGTGTGCACCCCACCCAGGAACCCGACCGAGTTGGTCACGTTCGAGGGCAGGTCGGTCACGCCGAGTGCGGCTCCGGGCACGATGGGGTCGGTGATGTGGTGGCGCGGCCAGGGAGACCCGCTTCCGACGATCCACAGATCCTGCTTCTCGACGATCTGCGGAGTGCAACCGTACGGGAACCCCGCGGCCCGCGTTACCGAGACCGTATGTGGATCGGTGCTCGGCTCCACGATCTCGTAGCGGCGCTCCTGCACGTGGACGAAGCCATCACATTCGGGGGGCGCGGGAGGGAGAGCGATGGGAAGTCGAATGGCCGCGTACACGCGAACGAAGGCCAGATGGTCGACCCCGCCGATTCGAACCTCGTCGAACAGCCGCGCACCGAATACCGGGGTGCCCTGCCGGATCGCCACCGTCACCGAGTAGTCAGCCGGTATCGGCAGCGTCGCGGTCGCTGACTCGCCGTTCGGCCCAATAGCCGTGAAGCGGTACGTCTCGCCGGGCACGATGCGGTCCGCCGTCCAGAAATTGTGCACGAACACGCCTGCACTGCCCACCCCGCCGCCGAGCCCGTGCACCGTTAGCGAGTCCCTGACGTCCAGCAGGCGCCCGGTGCCGAGCTCTTCGAGCGTCACGGAGATGCCGGGCGGTTCAGGCGTCGTGAAAATGACCGATCGAAGCGGCATGACACGGATCCACTGGGTGTCGGCGGACGCGTCGAGGTGACCGAACACCGAAAACTCCATGTCACTCTGCACGACCGGGTCGAACGCGTCGTCGCATCCGGCGCTGAAGATCGCGCCCGCGGCCAGAATCGCGCGGATCGCGGTCGACACTCGGCTCATCGTGCGCCTGCAGCCCCGGAAACGTCATTCGCCCGCGAACTGCCCGCAGTACGGCACCGGTTCCCAATTACGGCGTCGCCCATGGTTCTTCCCCTGGGAATGCGCGTGCGTGTCGGCACGGGTCACCGCATTGCCGGAGCGGTGGCCGGCGGCAAGCCGGCGGATCGGCGTCCCTCTTCGCTGCTTCGCCGTTCCGGCGCGGCCGAATCCGACAATGACGGAATTGCGCTCACCAGTAGACGCGCCGACATGCCGTGGTGCAACATGCCACCAGCGCGGGCGGACGCGGGAGCGCAGGCGTAGGCGTCCCCGTTCCGGCGTTCGGGAACGGGGACGGCCACGGGCAGGTGTACGGGAAGGTTACGGTGACTCGATTCCCGCGCGGATGATGTCCGCGAAGACGCCGGCGGCGGTGACCTCGGGGCCGGCGCCGGGGCCGCGGATGATGAGGGGTCGCTCGGCGTAGCGCAGGCTCGAGACGACGATGATGTTGTCGCCGGGGGAGATCGCCGCGCCGGGGTGGTTCGCCTCGACGGCCTGGAGTCCGACCTCCGCGCCGCGGGGATCGACGCCGGCAATGTAGGCGAGCACTCGCCCTTCGCCGGCCGCCTCCCGGCGCCGCTCCTCGAAATACGCGTCAGCGGACGGGAGCGCTTCCCAGAACGCCTCGAGCGACATCGCCGCCCACTCCTCGCCGCCGAGCACCGGGTCGACGCGCACGTCCTCGGGTTCGATGTCGAAGCCGGCCTCGCGGGCGAGGATCAGCAGCTTGCGGGCGACGTCGCGGCCACTCAGGTCCTCGCGGGGGTCCGGCTCGGTGAAGCCCAGCTCCCACGCCTCGCGGACCACCTCGCTGAAGCGCTTCCCTTCGCGCAGCCGGGAGAAGATGAAGCTGATTGTGCCGGAGAAAACGCCCTCGATGCGGGCGACGACGTCTCCGGTGGCGACCAGGTCCGCGATCGGGCGGAGCACCGGGAGCCCTGCGCCGACCGTGGTCTCGATGAACATGCCGTTTCCGAGCCGGGCCGCGCGCCGCAGCTTGCGGTAGCGCTCCAGCGACTCGGAAAACGCGATCTTGTTCGCCGACACGATGGCGACGCCGTTCCGGAGCAGCTCTTCGTAGGCGACGGTGGCCTCAGGGCTGGCCGTGCAGTCCACGAAGACCTTATGGGCGTTGGGGCTCGTGAGCGCGGCCTCGACGAGCGCGGCTGGCGGGTCGGTCGCGGCGTCCAGCTCGGCGCGCCAGTCGGAGAGGGGGATCCCCGTGCGCTGGATGCGTGCGGCGCGGCTGCGCGCGATCCCGGCGACGACGATGTTCACGCCCAGCCGGTCGCCGAGCTTTTGGTACGCGCTCGCGATCTGGTCGAGAAGCGCCGAGCCGACGCGGCCAGCGCCCGCGACGAAGACCTGGACGGTCCGCGAGCGGGGGAGGAAGAAGGCGTCGTGCACGAGGCGGACGGCGCGCTCTTCGTCCTCCGCGTTTACCACGAGCGAGATGTTCAGCTCGGAGGAACCCTGCGAGATCGCGTGCACGTTGATCCCGTTGCGCCCCAGCACGTCGAAGAGGCGCCCCGCGATCCCCGGCGTGTCCCGCATCGCCTCGCCGACCGCCGCGACGATCGAGCGGTCCAGCTCGACGACGAGCGGGTCCATGACACCGGCCTGGCGTTCTACCGCGAACTCGCCGTCCACCAGGCGGCGCGCGCGCTCGATCACGGACGGGTCGAGCGCGAAGCAGATCGAGTGCTCGCTCGAGGCCTGGCTGATCAGGATCACGCTGATCCCCTCGCGGGCCAGCGCGCCGAAGAGCCGGCTCGCGATGCCCGGGACGCCGACCATCCCCGCGCCCTGTAGCCGGCAGAGCGCTACGCGGTGGATCGACGAGATCCCGCGCACCGGGCGAGGCCTGGGCAGATCTCCGTTCGCGTCGGGTTCCGGGAGCGGTTCCCGCGAGTCCTGGCTCGAGACCACCCACGTTCCCGGGAACGACGGGTTCATCGTGTTCCGGATGACGACGGGGACGCCGCGCTCGCGGGCGGGGCTGACCGCCGGCGGGAAGACGACCTTCGCGCCGAAGTGCGACAGCTCCATCAGCTCGGTGTACGTGAGCCGGCTGAGCGAAAACGCCTGCGGCACGAGGCGAGGATCCGCGCTCATCACGCCGTCCACGTCGGTCCAGATCTCGACGACGTCCGCGCCGAGCGCGGCGCCCACCAGCGTGCCGGTATAGTCCGACCCGCCGCGACCCAGCGTCGTGGTCGTGCCGTCCGGAGTCGCGCCGATGAACCCTGTCACGACGGGGACCGTGCCGTCGTCCGCCAGCGCCTCGCGGAGGCGAGGATCGGTCACGGCGCGGTCGACGACGGCGCGGCCGAAGGCGTCGTCGGTGACGACCAGCGTGCGCGCGTCCACCGCCCGGCCGGGGAGCCCGGCGCGCCGGAGCGCGGCGGCCACGACCGTCGCGGACATCAGCTCGCCGTGGGCCATCACGGCATCCATGACTCGCCGGGAGCAGTGTCGCACCAGCGAGATCCCGTGGTACAGCGAGCGCAGGTCGGACGCCCACGCCTCGAGCGCGGCCGTGACCTCGTCCGCCGACGCGGGATCCGCCAGCTCACGCACGACTTCCATGTGCCGGGCCAGGATCCTGTCCGGCACGCTCTCGCATCCCGGCTCCCGTCGTGCGGCGCGTTCCGCCGTGTTCACCAGCTCCGTCGTCACACCCCCCATCGCGGAAACCACGACGACGACGCGGTGCGTCGCCGTACGTTCGGTCACGATGCGGACGACGTCCCGG
>DATMSC010000187.1:0-8060 GCA_035565595.1 Longimicrobiales bacterium
TCGAACCTGCAATCTCACGGATCCAAAGTCCGGCGTGTTGCCAGTTACACCACGGGGCACCGTCGCGAGCCGCGCCCCGGATGTTGCGATCCACCGGGTATGGGCCTCGATGCGGGATACTTCGCGGGCACGAAAAATCTAGCGGGACCCGGTACCCGGATCAACCAATTGCGCCTGAATGGGAACCGTCTCCGCAGTCGCAGTCGGAATGAACGTTACTCGCGGAAACTCGGCGGCAAGCCGGGCGGCCGCGCGGTCACGCGCCTCCGCGTCCTCGAACACCGCGAACATCGACGAGCCGCTTCCGGAGAGGAGCGCGAACATGGCCGGGGGGCGAGAGAGCGCCGCCTTGAGGTCCGCCAACTCGGTGAATCCACTGAACAGGGGCCGTTCGAATGCGTTGCTGGCATCGCGGCTGACCGCCTCCCAACTGGCCAGACGGTCCAACTCGATCAATGCGGCCTGTGCGCGAACGTCGCCGCGTTGCGCGGCGAGGAGCGAATAGGCCTCCGCCGTAGGACTCGCAAAAGGTGGTACTGCAACGAGGACGGGCCGGGATGGGAGCGGTGGGAGCGGGAGGAGC
This sequence comes from Longimicrobiales bacterium, assembly GCA_035565595.1. GTDB lineage: Bacteria > Gemmatimonadota > Gemmatimonadetes > Longimicrobiales > RSA9 > DATMSC01. The sequence continues at coordinate 584 of DATMSC010000187.1, forward strand.
CGGTCTCCCCTGCCCCATGCCAGCGCCAGCGGGGAACCGCACGCGAAGAACGGTACGTCGGCCCCGAGCGTCGCGCCCAGCTCGAGCAGCTCCGCGCGCCTGAGCGGTCGGCCAGCGAGCTCGTTGAGCGCCAGGAGCGTGGACGCCGCGTCGCTGGAACCACCGCCGAGTCCCGCGGCTGCCGGGATGCGCTTTCGAATGTGGATTGACACAGCGCCAAGTCCGGTCACGCGCTGCGTGAATGCACTCGCCGCCCGATGCGCCAGGTTGCGTTCTCCACCCGGAACGTCGGCCGCGGTCACCTCGACGGTGACCCCGCCGCCGGCTGGGACCGAATCCGTATCGACAACGACTTCCAGCTCGTCGGCCAGCTCCAGCGCGCAGAATACCGTCTCGAGCTGGTGGTAGCCCAACGTTTCCCGGGCGAGGATTTCCAGTCGAAGGTTGACCTTCGCCGGCGCCGATATCTTCAATTCGCGCCCTCTCGTTCGTCCCTGGCGTCGCCGTCGATTTCGTCGTACGCGCCGGTATCGAGTGGCGGTAGCACGTCTTCGACCAACGGTTCCACGCCAGCAGCCGATTCCACCGCTTCTTCCACGATCTCCTCGCTCTGCTCGACGTCTCGCCACGAAATGCCGAGACGCCATACGTAGTACAGCCCGATGACCGTGATCGGAATGAAGCCGCCCATGTGGAACCCGATCGCGAATCCCACGGCACTGGCAGCGTCCACGCCGAAGACGTCGACGAGTCCGACCCGTGCCGCCGCCTCGAAGAGTCCGAAGAAGCCGGGCGCCGACGGCATCGATACGAACAGCGAGACGAGAGACTGCAGGAAGATTGCGGCGGTGAACGGCACGTGGATGTCGAAAGCCAGGAACCCGAGCCAGAAGGACAGCGCGCCGAGCAGCCAGAGCACGACCGACCATAGAGCAGCTCGCACGACGAGTCCGGGATGCCGGATGGCGACGACGCCCGAGAGAAAGGCTTCGAGCACCTCGATCACGGCGCGCCCAAGCCTGGCCGGGAGCAGGCGCGCTACAAGGCGTTCGACTCCCCGGGCCGCCTGGGCCGGCCACAGTGCGAGTGACAGGAGCAGCCCCGCGACGACCGCGAGTACTGCGCCCACGCCCGCTATCCAGCGCCCCATGCTTACGCCCGCTACGAGGCCCATGTCCGGGAAATCGGGATGCGCCATGGCAACGAGGAGGAATGCGACCAGCGCCATTCCGTCGAAGAGTCGCTCCACCACGAGCGAGGCGAGCGACGAGGTCACGGGGATCCCCTCCAGCCGGGACATGGAATACGCCCGTGCGAACTCGCCCATGCGTGCCGGCAGCAGGTTGTTGCCCATGAATCCGATGGAGACGCAGGCGAAGCGCGGCCGGAAACGGGTTCCGGGTTTGACGGGTTCGAGGATCGGTTTCCAGCGCCACGCCCGAACCACGTAGATCACGGTCGCCGCGGTGACCGCCGCGAGAAAGAGCAGTGGGTCGGCGGTCCTGATCTCGCGGAAGACGTCGGCGAAGTGGACGTCCCGGAGGGCGTAGTACAGGAGTCCGGCGCTGAGGCCGACACCCAGGAGGACTTTCCAGTTGAGGAATCTGCGTGGCCGTGATCGCACCCGGCCGCCGCCGTCAGAGTTCAGCGGCACGGGCCTCGTCCGCGAGTGCGATTCGAATCAGGTCGAAAACCTCCTCGGCCGCGCCACGGGCTTCCGGATCGGCCGGCATCGCTCCGCGCACGGCCGCTTCCAGCTCCAGTGCCCGGCGGAGCGCCGCGGCACCACCGTAGCAGAGCGCCTCGATCGGCACGACTTCATCAGACTCGACCTGGTCAGGAACGGGAGCGGGCGAGTGCTCTCCGGCAAGCGCGACGTCGCCGGTAATCTCCTGCGGCGGATCTTCGTCGGGGTGGCCGTCTCCGTCGCGGACATCCACCGGCGAAGGGTTGTCGCCTCCGCGATCTTCCCCCGACGCCGCGACGCCGTCATCCGAATCGAAGACGGTCCGGTGCAGGACGTCCACCAGCTCGCGAGCCAGCGACAATTCGCCGTCGACGAGGGCGGAGATCGTTCGTTCTGCCAGCTCCTCCACTGCCACAAAGCTGAAGGTGGAAGCCAGATCCTGCAGCTCCGTCATGATGGGCAGCAGGTCCTTCGCCGTCTCCCTCTCGTCGTCGCCGGAAGCGCCGATGATTCGGCGTGCCCTGTCGAGAACCGTCCGCGCCTGAGACCTGAAGTAGCTGACGACTTCGCGGGGAAGGTCGTCGGGACCGGGCACCGCCGCGGGCGAATCCGGTCCCGGCACGCCGCCGGCCAGGGTAGCGGCTGACACGCCCAGATCCTTCCAGACGGAGAGCAGATCCCCGGCCACCTCCGTGACTGTCCCATCGACCAGCGCGCGAACGGCGTCGACCGTATCGAGAAATGCCCGCCGGGTCCGTTCCTCCCAGGGGAGAGTTTCGCCAGCGATCGCCCTTGCCGCCGATTCGAGCGATTCCGCGAGGCGTACAACGTCACCGTCGCCGCCGAGACGCAGGCAGTTGAGGAGGCCGTGGCTGGACCGGAGGAGCTCCGGAACGACGGCGATCGGCGACGACGCGTCCGTGTCACGGAGCAGCGCCGCAAGGCGATCGGCGTGGCTGGCGGCCTCGCGCCGGAAGAACGGGTCGGATGGCGACATCTGGCTCAGGCCTCCGCCGTGTCGTGTAAAGACTGCCTTCCGTGCCACACCAGCGTTCGCATTTCCCTGACGGCCGCCTCCATGCCGGTGAAAACCGCGCGCGAAATCACGCTGTGGCCGATATTGAGCTCCTCGATCTCGGGCACCCGAACCACGGGCAGCACGTTCTCATAGGTCAGCCCGTGCCCTGCGTGCACGGCCAGGCCGAGCGAACTGGCGAGGGCCGCCGCACGCCGGAGGCGGCCCAGTTCGGCGAGCAGGGGATCCGCAAGCCTGTCGGGATCGCCGCCGATCTCCACCTCGCCGTGTGCGGGTCCACCGACGCGGTCCGCGCGCGGCGCCGGAATCCGCCTCATCCACGCACCCGCGTATTCACCGGTGTGCAGCTCGACCGCGTCGGCACCCAGGTCAGCAGCGATTCGGATGGCTTCCGATTCCGGCGCAATGAAGAGTGACGTCCGGATCCCGGCAGTCCGCAGAGTCCGGACCGCAGCACCTACCCGGTCGCGCGCAGCCGGATTCGACAGGTCGAGCCCGCCTTCGGTCGTGATTTCTTCGCGGCGCTCCGGCACCAGCGTTGCCGCCATCGGCCGCAGCTCGACGGCAATGTCGAGCACGTCACTGGCGGCGGCCAGTTCGAGGTTCACGCCGGTGCGCACCGTCGCCAGGAGGAGGCGAACGTCCCGATCCTGTATATGCCGGCGGTCTTCGCGGAGGTGCACCGTGATCCCGTCGGCGCCACCCAATTCGGCGAGCACGGCTGCGCGCACGGGGTCGGGTTCGTCCGTGCGTCGCGCCTGCCGGATCGTGGCAACGTGGTCGACGTTGATATGTAGGCGCATCAATCGACGGCTAGCAGTGATTCGAGCTCCGCGGCGAGCTCGGCATCGAGGCCGGCCGCCACAGCGATTCGCAGGGTTTCCCTGCCCAGCCGGCAATATAGCGACCTGTCTTCAGGGGACAACCGAGCGAGGTGCAACCGGACGGTGTCGGCATCGCCCCGGGCGATGGGACCGGTCAGGGCCATGGAAAGGCCGAGATGCTCGATGTTGTCGATCGTGCCGCGCAGGAGCGGCAGCAAAGCCTCGAGCGCTTCCCTTTCGGACAGGCCGGTCGCCTGGAGCTGCCGGGCTGCGTACGCGATCAGCGTGACGAGGAAGTTGGACGCGATCACTGCGCCCGCGTGATATACCGGCCGAAGCGCGGGCGGCACGACAATGGCCCGTCCGCGCAGCGCGTCGATGATCCTGCGACCTACCGCGACGGCTGCCGGTTCACCGGCCAGCGCGTACGCGGCTCCGAACAGTCGCTCGCCCGCCGCCCAGGGGTCGGCGACAGTCTGGAGAGGATGCAGGGAACCGACGGCGTAGCCGGCTGCGTGGAGGGGGCTCAGCACCTCCGTGGAGATCGCACCGGCCAGGTGGAAGGCCACGCACCCGGGCGGCGCCGCGCCCGCGAGGGCCAGCTCGTTCGCGGTCGCCGGAAGCGCCGCGTCCGGCACGGCCAGGATCAGGACCGACGTGTCCTCCGGTGGCCGGACCGGCCCTGCCATGTAGCCCACCGCATGATCACCAAGCTCGAACAGAGGATGCGGCGGCGGCTCCCTCCCACGGCCCATGAACGTGATGGCTTCTGCATGCCCGGCACGGACGAGCGCCGCGCCGAGAGCGAGCCCCATGCGCCCGGGACCGACGATTACGACGCGCCCACCCACGGCGAGCTCTCGACGATGTGCACACCGGCCCGCTGCTGGAGCCGGTTCACGACCTGGCGCGGAAGGCGGGCGACGACGTCGACGGCAGAGTCCCGGTAGGCGCGCGACAGCACCTCGCCCTCACGATATACCGCTGCCAGCGTTTCCCCATCCACCGCATCGATGGAGATCCGAACTTCCGGGCGTTCGGATCGTACCGCGTCCCGCAGCCAGGCTCGAAGCTCATCGATCCCGTCCGGCTCCACGGCAGACGCGAACACGGCAGGTTGCGGGTATAGCGCACGCACCCTCTCGCGCAGCGCGGCCTCCTCGGCGTGCGTCAGTCGATCCACCTTGTTGAAGACGAGCACGACCGGCCGGTCCTGCAGTCCCATCTGGGCAAGCACATCCTCGACGACCGCCTTCTGCTCCTCCCACGAGGGGAACGACGCGTCGATGACGTGCAGCAGGACGTGGGCGTCCATCGCCTCTTCGAGCGTGGCACGGAACGATGCCACCAGGTGGTGAGGCAGCTTGCGAATGAACCCTACCGTGTCGGTCACGACGGCCCGGACTCCAGCCCCCAGGTCGACAGCCCGGGTGGCCGGATCCAGCGTCGCGAAGAGGCGGTCCTCGACGAATACGTCGGCGCCTGCCAGCGCCCGAAGGATCGAAGACTTCCCGGCATTCGTGTACCCGACGAGCGCCACGCGGAACTCCCCCCGCCGCCCCTTGCGCTGCGTGGCACGGCGCCGGGCGACGATCTCGAGCCGGTTCTCGAGGTCGCGGATGCGTCGGCCGATCATGCGCCGGTCGGTTTCGAGCTGGGTCTCACCAGGACCGCGAAGACCGATGCCGCCGCGAATGCGGGAAAGGTGGGTCCACATCCGCTTGAGCCTCGGAAGCATGTACTGCAGCTGCGCGAGCTCGACCTGCATCTGCGCCTCCGCAGTCCTCGCACGGGTAGCGAAAATGTCCAGGATCAGCTCGGTGCGATCCATGACGCGAACGCCAAGGAGCGATTCGAGGTTCTTCCCCTGCGCAGGCGTCAACTCCTCGTCGAATATGACGATGTCCGCCCGGGAACCCGACACCTCCTCCTTGAGTGCCCTCGCCTTGCCGTCGCCGATGTAGTATTTGGGATTCGGGGCTTCAACGCGCTGGCGAACCGTTCCTACGACTTCGGCGCCCGCCGTGTCAGCGAGACGCATGAGCTCTTCGGCATGTTCTTCCGCGACCTGCACCGGCACCGAACGGGCCGGGGCGCAGATCAGGAGTGCACGCTCCTTCGTCGTCGATATCTCTATGTTCGGCTCTCCTCTGCTGTAACCAGCGGGCGCCCGACGGCGTGCCGCTGCGCTGGTGATCGGTACACCTGCCGCTGAGCTCAGATCCCGGAAACCGTGCCCGTCTGGCGGAATGGGAACTCCCAGCGTACGGGACGGGAGAGAGTGACGGACCCGCGAATCCTGTAATCGAATGTCCCGGTGCTGATGAGCGACCGGATCGCTCCCGCGACGCCGCGGTAGGTGAACCTCACGGGCACTTCCAGGGTCGTGCTGTCACGGGCCGGGATCGAGATGGTCCGGTCGATGGTGTCGCCGGCGATATCGTTCCAGACCGCATCGCCATTCACGGAACCGGGCTCGGCCAGCTCGAGCTGGTAGGTGAGCTGGCTCGTCTCGATTCCGAAGCCGTTCGGGTTATAGACGTTCAGGCCGACGTACAGAAGACCACCTTCGAGTCCGACGCCGCCGAGTCGGACGCTCGTCACCCGGACATCAGGCTCTTCGATCACGCGCCCACAGCCCCATATGCCGCCAGCCACGACCAGCCACACGAGGGCGAACAGCCTACGCTTCGTCATCCAGTCCATCTGCAACTCGCGGTTGATCAGCCGGCGCCGTCCTCCCGCCGTGCACGTTGCGCGCCTGTCCGTGCGGCTCGTTCGCGACTGTCGCCGGATCGGGGCTGGCCGCCGCCCACCTGCGCATCCGCTGTGCGATAGTGGCCTCGTACCCGGCATCGCCCGGCTCGAAAAAATGGGTCCGGGGAAGCCCGTCGGGCAGATAGTCCTGAGGCACGTAGGACCCGGGAAAGTCGTGCGGGTACCGGTAATCCTTTCCGAAGCCCAGCTCGCGCATGAGCCCGGTCGGCGCATTGCGGAGGTGCAGCGGTACGGGCGTGCCGGGAGTCTGGCCGGCTGTTTCCATAGCCGCGTGCAGGGCACGGTAGGTGGCGTTCGACTTGGGCGCTGTCGCCAGATAGATCGTCATCTCCGCCAGTGGTAGCAGACCTTCCGGCTGACCGAGCATCTGATACGCGTCCCGAGCGGCGACGGCGAGCTGGAGCGCATGGGGATCGGCCACACCAATGTCCTCGGCGGCCATGGCGATCGCGCGCCGAAAGAGCACGAGCGGGTCCTCGCCAGCCTGGATCATACGAGCCATCCAGTACAGCGCCGCCTGCGGGTCGCTGCCACGCAGAGATTTGTGGTACGCAGAGAGCAGATCGAAGTGATGGTCGCCGTCGTGGTCGTGCGGGCTGTACCGCTGCTGGAGCGCTTCCCGTACGATTTCATGAGTGATACGCCCCCTTTCGCCTGCGTGAGCGGCTGCGGCTTCGAGGACGGTGAGGGCGCGGCGAGCGTCGCCGTCGACAGCGCTGGCAATGGCGAAGAGGATGGTGTCGTCCGACTCGATGGCGAGGGCACCGAGGCCACGCTCGGAGTCCTCTAGCGCGCGGCGCAGCAGCACCACGATGTCGTCGACACCGAGCGGTTCGAGAACGAAGACCCGGGTTCGCGACAGGAGCGCGCGATTCAGCGCGAAGCTCGGGTTCTCCGTCGTCGCACCGATCAGAACGAACGTCCCATCTTCGGCGGGAGGCAGCAGGCTGTCCTGCTGCGCCTTGTTCAGGCGGTGGATCTCGTCCACGAAGACGATCGTCGCGCGGCCGTGAGCGCTGCGCCGCTCAACCGCCTCCGCAACGATCTGGCGGATGCGTGGCACGCCTTCCGACACGGCGCTGAAGGGCACGAACTCGGCCTGCATCGCCTGCGCGAGGACGCGAGCGAGCGTCGTCTTCCCTGAACCGGGCG
>DATMSC010000188.1:0-2298 GCA_035565595.1 Longimicrobiales bacterium
GAGCGCGTGATCGAGCCGAGTATGCCGGCCGGGTGGTTCGACCCTGCGACGTGCCGCACGCACGTGAATCCTACCGGCCGCTTCGTGGTCGGCGGGCCGCACGGCGATACGGGACTTACCGGGCGGAAGATCATGGTTGACAGCTACGGCGGCGTCGCCCGCCACGGTGGCGGCGCCTTCAGTGGGAAGGATGGCACGAAGGTCGATCGGTCCGCAGCTTACGGGGCGCGCTGGGCTGCAAAGAACGTTGTCGCAGCCGGGATCGCCGAACGGTGCGAGGTGCAGCTCGCCTACGCCATCGGCGTCGCTGACCCCGTTTCCGTCGCAATCGACACCTTCGGCACCAGCGTCTTCCCGGATTCCAGGATCGCCGAAGCCGTCGCCAGAGTCTTCGACTTCACGCCGGGGGGGCTGATCCGGGCGCTCGGCCTTACATCGCCGATTTTCCGGCCGACCGCGGCATACGGCCACTTCGGGCGCGAGCCGGAGCGAAAGAACCGTGGCGGACGGCAACTCGATTTGTTTCCGTGGGAGCGAACGGACCGCGTGGACGAGCTGCGGTCCATCCTGATTACCTGATCAACCAGAAAGCCTTCGAGGAGGTGGGTTCATGGCCACACAGGCCGGAGTGCCTCACGATATCAAGGATGTATCGCTCGCGGACAAGGGCCGGCTCCGAACGGTCTGGGCGGAACGGCAGATGCCGGTGCTGCGCCAGATCCGCGAGAGGTTCGAACGGGAGAAGCCGCTCGCTGGACAACGCCTGTCTGCGTGCCTCCACGTCACGACCGAGACCGCGAATCTCGCCATCACGCTGAAGGCCGGAGGCGCCGAGGTCGCACTGTGCGCGTCCAACCCTCTCTCCACGCAGGACGACGTGGCGGCACACCTCGTCCGGGACCACGAGATCTCGGTATACGCGATCCGCGGCGAGGACCACGACACATATTACGACCACATTCGCGCAGCGCTCGCGTTCAGGCCGCACATCACGATGGACGACGGTGCCGACCTCGTCGGCGCCATCCACATGCTGGCGCTGGACCGCTTCGACGACCTGGCGAATCCGATCCGGACCTGGGCTCTCGGGCTGACGGCTGAGGACCGGAATGCGGTCGTGCGCGGCGTAGTGGGCTCGACCGAGGAAACGACGACGGGCGTGATTCGCCTGAAAGCAATGGCCAGGGATGGCGTTCTCCAGTTCCCGGTCATCGCCGTCAACGATTCCTACACCAAACACCTCTTCGACAACCGCTACGGCACCGGTCAGAGCACGCTGGACGGCATCCTGCGGGCGACGAACCTGCTGCTGGCGGGATCCGTGGTCGTGGTGGTGGGGTACGGATGGTGCGGTCGCGGGTTCGCAGCGCGTGCCCGCGGAGCCGGCGCCAACGTAATCGTCACCGAAGTCGACCCGATTCGCGCGCTGGAAGCGGCGATGGACGGTTACCGCGTCCTCCCGATGGAGGAGGCTGCGACCGTCGGCGACATATTCGTGACGCTGACGGGCGACATTCACGTCCTGCGCGCGGAGCACTTCGTCCGGATGAAGGACGGCGCAGTCGTGGCGAATTCCGGCCACTTCAACGTCGAGCTGGACCTCGATGCCCTGGAGCGGATCGCGGATGGTCCGCCTTCCACGGTACGCGAGTTGGTGCAGGAGTACCGCGTCGACGGCAAACGGATCTACGTGCTCGGTGAAGGTCGTCTCATCAACCTCGCCGCCGCCGAGGGGCATCCCGCATCCGTCATGGACATGAGCTTCGCGAACCAGGCGCTCGCGGCGGAGTACCTGGCGCGCAACGCGGGCTCCATGCCCCGTGAGGTGCATCGTGTGCCGGAGTCTTTGGATCGCGAGATCGCAAGGCTGAAGCTCACGAGCATGGGTATCGAAATCGACCGGCTGACGCCGGAGCAGGAGAAGTATCTCGCGTCCTGGGAGATGGGGACGTGACGTGAACCAGGGGCCCACATGACGGAAGTCAAAGTCCAGAGCCTGGGACTGGACCCATCATCGAACACGCCGGTCGTCATCCTCCGGGAGACGGACGGAACCAGGGTCCTGCCGATTTGGATCGGGCCGGGCGAGGCGCGGTCCATCGCGATGGAACTGGCCGGGATGAAGTTCTCCCGGCCACTTACACATGATCTATTCGCGACGGTGATCACCGGACTTGGCGGAACGTTGAAGCGGGTTCTCATTACCAAGGTGGTCGACAATACGTACTTCGCGGAGCTCATCATCCAGCGCGGCAGCGACCTTATCAGCGTGGACGCGCGACCGTCCGACTCGATCGC